>NZ_JBHUWH010000006.1:0-53389 GCF_042670125.1 Kitasatospora sp. NPDC057198
GGCCCGGACCGCAGGTGCGGTCCGGGCCTTCGGCGTTCCTGCCCCCGGCCGGTACGCCATCCTGGTGTCCCCGGACGGCTTCGGCAGGGCGTTGGCGTCCTCCTACGCAGTGAGGTGTCCCATCGGCGGGAAGAGCGGATCGGCACTGGCCTCGTGGCTGCACGGTCTCGATGCTGCCGAACTGGAGCGAATCCTGGCGGCGCGCCCTGACAGCGTGTCGGCTCCGGAGCCGCGGACGGTCGGTGAACTGGAGGACCGTCTTCAGCGCCCGGCGTCAGTGGCGCTGGTCCTGCCCCGGCTCGCACTGCCGTGTCTGCAGTTGACGGAGGCCCTCGCCGCGCTGACGGCTGCGTCGCCGGACGAACTGGCGGCCCTGGTGGGGGCGCAGCACGGTGAGCGCGCCCGCGGATTCGCCGTCGCGCTGCAGGCACTGCTGGACTGCGCCCTGGTGTGGCCGGACGGCGACGGCCGGCTCCACATGGCGGCATTCCTGCGGAACGCGTGGACCTCGCCCCTGGATCTCGACGCACCGCTCGGGCAGCTGCTCGCGGGCTCGAACTCCGACGAGTTGGGCCGGATGCTGGCGAAGCTCGGCGTCAAACCCGCGGCCGACCGGAAAGAGCAGCGGCTGGCAGCGCTGGTCGAACAGCACGGCGATCCGGATCGGGTGGCCGCGTTGGTGGCCAAGGCGCCCGCGGCCACCCGCGAGCTCCTCGAGCGGTACGCACGAAACGCTCCGAAGCAGCCGGGCTCCATCCTGTTCGGGACGCCGCAGGCCGACGCCGAGCCCGGCGAACAGTGGGCGGTCGAGCGGGGGCTGCTGATCCGGGACCGGTACCGCTACGGGCCCGCCCGGATGCCCGCCGAGGTGGCGCTCGCCCTGCGCGGCCCCGACTGGCAGGCCCCGTTCGCACCCGTCCCGCCCGAGGTGCGTTCCGTCCCCGCCACCGGCCCGGACGTCGAACGGGAAGCCGTGGCCGCCTCCATGGCGTTCGCCGCCCACGCCGTGTCCGTCCTGGCGGCGTGCGCCGCCGCCCCGCCGGCCCGGCTCAAGGCCGGCGGGGTCGGCGCCCGCGAGCTGTCCCGGATCGGAAGGGCGGCACAGTGCGACGAGGTCCCGGTGCGCCTCGTGCTGGAGACGGCGGGCGCGGCCGGGCTGCTGGCCCGGGACGGCGACCGGGTCACGGCGACCGCCGCGTACGACACCTGGGCCGAGAAGGAGCCCGCGGACCAGTTCGCGGTGCTGCTCCGGGCCTGGTGGACGCTCCCGCTGACCCCTGGCGGGAGCCGCGACGAGAGCGGGAAGGCGCTGCCGGCCCTCGCCGGGGCACCGCCCTGCGAGGACTGCGTCCAGGCCCGGCGCGGGCTGCTCACGGCCGCGTCGCAGCTCCCGGCCGGCGAAGGCGCGGCAGAGCCGGCGGACCTCGGGGAGCTGCTGGCGTGGCTCCACCCGCTCGTCGACGAACTCCCCCAGGACGCAACGCCGTTCGCCACCCTGGTCAGGGAGACGGAACTGCTCGGCGCACTCGCCCTCGGGGCGGTGTCCCCGATCGGGGCGGCCCTGCTCGCCGACGGCGCCGAGGCGCTGACCGACACCTGCCGGCGTCTGCTGCCCGCCGCCAGCGGGACCGCCCGCTTCGGCAGCGACCTCACGGCCGTGGTCGCCGGTACGCCGTCGGCGCACCTCTGCGAGCTGCTGGACTCGGTCGCGGACCGGGAGAGCGCCAGTGCGGCGTCCGTATGGCGGTTCAGCCCGGGTAGCGTCCGCCGCGCCCTCGACGCCGGCCACACCCCGGACGCCCTCACCACCGACCTGGCCGCCGTCGCCGTCGAACCGCTCCCCCAGCCGCTCTCGTACCTGATCCGCGACACCGCACGCAGCCACGGCCGGGTACGGGTCGTGGCCGCGGCCTGCGTGATCCACGGCCAGGAACCCGCCCTCCTGGCCGAACTGGCCGCCCACCGCGGGCTCGTGCACCTCGGCCTGCGACAACTGGCACCGACGGTGCTGATCAGCCGCACCCCGGCGGACGGGACACTCGCCGCGCTGCGCGCCGCGGGCTACGCCCCGGTCGAGGAGGAGCCCGACGGATCCGTCCGGATCGAACGGGCCCGACGCCACCGCGCGGCGGGCCCGGTCCCGCCCCCGCGCCGTCCCGGTGGCAGGGCCCGCGCCCAGCGGACGGACGCCCGCACCGCGGACGCGGGGACGGCCGTCGACCTGCACGCCCTCGCCCGTCGGCTCCGGGACGCCCCGCAGGACCTCGCGGTGCCCGACCCGTACGACGGCCGCCCGTACGCGAGCGACACCGAGGAGATCATCGCCGAAACCGCACGCAACCTCTCCTTCACCGATGCCCGCCAGCTGGCCCACGCCGTCGACGAAGGGCGATCGATCACCATCGAGTACGTCGCCACCTCGGGCAGCACGACCGTCCGCACCCTCAGCCACCTCGAACTCGATTGCCCCTACCTCCACGCCTGGTGCCACCTGCGGGATGACGAGCGCGTGTTCACCCTCTCCCGCATCCACGGCGTGATGCCCGCGTAGCCCGGGAGGGGAGTTGAGGGCGAACCGGTCGGGCCCCGGCGGAGGGTGGTCATCGGGTCTCCGGGAGGAGGGAGCGGGAGCGAGAGCGCAGCACCGGCCAGCACCGGCCAGGGGGCGGAGGAGAGCGCGGCCAGCACCGTGTGGACGGCGAAGCCGGTGCGCAGCAGGCTCCCGGCGCCGAACCGGTCGGTGCAGGATCCGCACGGAGCCGTCCGCCATGAGGCCACGGAAGCCCGGCCGTGCCGCGGTGGTCGTCATCAGCGGAACCGCTCCGGCTCCGCGCGCTCCCGGGCCCGGGACAGTTCCCCCGCCGCGGTGAACGCCGCCCCCGGTAGGACCGCCTCGGCGAAGTCGCGGGGCACGCCGGGTATCGGACGTCGGAGGGCAGGGCGTGCAGGGCGTGGCCGAACTCGCGGAACGGGGTGGTGACTTCGGCCGGTTCGAGCAGGCGGGGGCGCAGGGGGCGACGAGGAAGGGGCCGGGCGGTGGGCGGCTCAGTGGTCGGGGTGGCCCGGCGGGTGGAAGCAGGCGGTGACGGTCTTGCCGCGTTCGTCGGCTTGGGCCCGCCAGTCGTCGGCGAGGGCGTCCACCAGGGCCATGCCGCGGCCGGACGTGGCACCGGGCCCGGCTTCGCGGGGGCGCGGCAGTTGCGGGGAGCCGTCGTGGACGCTGACGTAGAGGCAGCGGCCGTCCCAGGTCAGGACGAGGTGGGCGGCGCTGCGGGCGTGCAGGTGGGCGTTGGTGAGGAGTTCGGAGACGGTGACGAGCACGTCGTCGACGGTCCCGGCGGCGTACTCGGTCCAGCCGAGTTCCTCGAGGTGGCGGCGGGCCCACGCCCGGCCGGCCCGCACGCTGCTGGAGAGGGGGAGGGCGCGGGCCCAGCCCACCGCTTTCAGCGCTCCGCCGGGTGCTTCCGTGGCGCCTTCGCCGGGGCGCCCGCCGCTCTCCGGGGCACGGTCTCCCGGGGCGGGCGGCGGCTCGGCGTTCTCGGGTGTGTCGGGCCGGTCAGACATGTCGGTGGTGGTGCCTGGAGCCGGTGGCCGGCCGGTGGCGGACGAGGAGGGCGACCGATCCGTGGAGGGGGTCGGTGCCGGAGGCGGCCCTGCCTGGCGGGCCAGCGGGCAGGCCGATCGGTATCCGGGCGGGGACGCTCATGCGGTCCTCCTCCGTTCGCTGCCGGTGACGGGATCCGTCTTCGCCGTACCGGGGTTTTCAAACCACCCGGCGCCGGATTGCGGCAGCCTTTCGCGCCCGGCAGCCCTTCGCGCCCGGCCGCGCCTCTGCCCGGCCGCGCCTCTGCCCGGCTCCGGAGCGCACGCCTGTGATCGCCCTGCCCGAACAGCAGCAGGCAGCGGCAGGGCGGACCCGCGCCCCGGGCGTGCCGGACCGGCACAGCGCGCGGACGGGCAGGCGGACGGACGGACAGGCGGGCGTCAGAGGGTGAACATCCCGCGGTACGGCTCGGCGATGCGCTCCTGTCGTGATCCGAAGTCGACCAGGACCGCGCTGTCGCCCTCGGCGCCGATGACCCGGCCGAGGCCGTAGGCGTCGTGGGTGACTCGGTCGCCGACGGCGAAATGCTTGCGCGGGGCCTCGGCCTTGGCCTTGAAGGGGCTGGTGGGCAGGTGCCGGCGGACTGCTTCAGGCTTTTTCATCCAGTCCAGTATGCGCCTCGGAGCACGGGCGGCGCCCCCCTCTGACGGCTCGAATTCTGGATGCCCGAAATGCACGATGTGTCGAACGGCACTCCGTGCGGGGGCGCGGGCCCGGCCCGGCGCTCCAGGTCGTCCGCCGGGCCGGATCCGCCGCGTGACGGGCCAACTACCGTGAGCCACACGGGTGTTGGTGTACGGGTGGGTGCGGCACGGTGGTGCGGGCGGCGGCCGTCTCCGAAAATCCGGAGGAATCGCTCCTCCGTTCCGGGCCCGGGGCTGCTACAGTCGAAGCAGTTGCAGTAGTGGTTCCCATGAACTTTGTGTGCGCCTGCTGATGTGTCGCAGGCGCATTTCTGTTTTCCGGAGATCTTCCGGGCGGGCGCTCATCGCGGTGACTCGGTGCCCGTAACGTGCGGGTTCCGGAAGGTCCCTTGAAGGAGATTTTTTACATGGCTAATGGCACCGTGAAGTGGTTCAACGCGGAAAAGGGCTTCGGCTTCATCGAGCAGGAGGGTGGCGGCCCGGACGTCTTCGCCCACTACTCGAACATCAACGCCAGCGGCTTCCGCGAGCTGCTCGAGGGCCAGAAGGTCGAGTTCGACGTCACGCAGGGCCAGAAGGGCCCGCAGGCCGAGAACATTCGCCCGCTGTAGTTCCCACTGCCAGGGCAATCGCCTGGCAGCGAGGGGCCCGCGCCGCGCACTTGGTGCCCGGTGCGGGCCCTTCGGCTTTTGTGCCGCCGTACGAACCCGGTCGAACCCGGTCGCCCCCGGCCCGCCGCCCCGAGAAGGGTCTTCCCCATGAACCGCTCCAGCCGCTCCCCGCACCCGCACAGTCGGCCCGACGGTTCCGACCCCGCCCCGGACGGCCCGGTGGGCTCTGCTCCGGACGGCCCGGTCGACCCCGCTCCGGACGTTCCGGTGGGCTCCGCTCCGGACGGCCCGGTGGGTTCCTTCGAGGAGCTGGGCCTGCCGGGGGAGCTGCTGTCGCTGCTGGCCCGGAGGGGCGTCAGCACCCCCTTCCCGATCCAGGCGGCGACGCTGCCCAGTTCGCTGGCCGGCCGCGACGTGCTGGGGCGGGGCCGCACCGGCTCCGGCAAGACGCTCGCGTTCGGTCTCGCCGTGCTGGCCCGCACCGCCGGGCAGCGGGCCGAGCCGCGGTGCCCGCTCGCGCTGGTCCTGGTCCCGACCCGTGAGCTCGCGCAGCAGGTCACCGAGGCCCTCACCCCGTACGCCTACGCGGCGCGCCTGCGGATCGCCACCGCGGTCGGCGGGGTGCCGGTGCGCCGCCAGTCCCAGGTGCTGAACCGCGGCGCGGAAGTCCTGGTCGCCACGCCCGGCCGGCTGGGGGACCTGGTCGAGCGCAGGCTCTGCCGCCTGGACCGGGTGGCCGTCACCGTCCTGGACGAGGCCGACCGGATGACCGACCTGGGCTTCCTGCCCGAGGTCACCGCGCTCCTCGGGCAGGTCGCCGAGGGCGGGCAGACGATGCTGTTCTCCGCCACCCTGGACCGCCGCGTCGACAGCCTGGTGCGGCGCTTCCTGAAGGACCCGGTCACGCACGCGGTGGACCCCTCCGCGGGGGCGGTCAGCACGATGGAGCACCACGTGCTGCACGTGCGGAACGCCGACAAGGACGCCACGATCGCCCACATCGCCTCCCGCGACGGCCGGGTGATCGTGTTCACCGACACCAAGAGCGGCGCGGACCGCCTGGTCGAGTCGCTGCTCGCGCACGGCGTGCGGGCCGCGGCCCTGCACGGCGGCAAGTCCCAGCCGCAGCGCACCCGCACCCTGGAGCAGTTCCGCGGCGGCCAGGTGGCCGCGCTGGTCGCGACCGACGTCGCCGCCCGCGGCATCCACGTCGACGGCCTCGACCTGGTCGTCAACCTGGACCCGCCCGCCGACCACAAGGACTACCTGCACCGCGGCGGACGCACCGCCCGGGCCGGCGAGTCCGGCACCGTCGTCACCCTGGTCCTCCCCGGCCAGCGCCGCGGGACGGCCCGGATGATGGCGACGGCCGGCATCACCCCCGTCACCACCGAGGTCCGGGCCGGCGACGAGGAACTCGTCCGGATCACCGGCGCCCGCGTGCCCACCGGCGTGCCCGTCACCGTCCCCGACCCGGTCGTCGAGCGGCCCCGCCGGGCCCGGCCCGCCGGCCGAAGCCGGTACGGCCGCCCGCTGCCGGGCCGTTCGGCGACGGGGGCGGCGTCGAAGCCGTCCGCCCGGGGCGGCCGCTCAGCCGGCTGAGGACTCCCGGCGGGTGACCCGGGCGGCGAAGTCCTCGATTCCGTCGATGAGTGCCTCGAAGCGGAAGGAGTGGAAGAGGTCGAAGGCGTGGTGGGCGCCGGGGAGTTCGGCGTAGACGACGGGGGAGGCGGAGACGGCGCGCAGGGCGGTGACGAGGGCGCGGGGGTTGTCCGTCTCCACCAGTTCGTCGAGGTCGCCGTGGGCGATCAGGAAGGGGGGCGCGTCCGGGCGGGCGAGGTTGACGGGGGAGGTGGCCGGGTTCCCGTCGAAGTAGGTGCCGAGGAAGCCGTTGAGGGCGATGGCCGCGGTCACCGAGGTGTCGGCCTCCTCGAAGCCGGGCTGGTAGGCGGGGTCGTCGGCGGTGAGGGCGGCGAGCGCCGCCATGTGGCCGCCCGCGGAGCTGCCCGAGACGAACACCGCGGCCCCGGGGTGCGCGCCGTACTCGGCGGCGTGCTCGCGGGCCCAGGCGATGACCTTCTTCGCGTCGATCAGGTGGGCCGGGTGCGAGAAGGCGGGCCGCAGGCGGTAGTTGGCGCTGATGCAGACCCAGCCCTTGCTCGCGAGGCGGTACAGCAGCGGGAGGGACTGGGTGTCCTTGCGGCCCTGGTCGTAGTGGCCGCCGTGGAAGTGGATCAGCACGGGGCCGCCCTCGGGGCGGTCGCGGTGGTGGTAGACGTCCAGGAGGTTGCGGACGCCCGCGTCGCCGTAGCTGAGGTTCGCCACCCGCCGGACCTCCCGGCGGCGGCGGAAGACCGGCCGCAGCAGGATCCGGGCCAGCGGCGGGCGGTGTCGGGCGGCCGTGCCGGCGCCGAGCGCCTCGTCCAGGGCCCGTCCGACCACGGCCGCGGTGCGCATGCCGCGCCGGGCGACGACCGCGAGCCCGACAGCGGGGACGGCGGCCAGGGCGACGACGGCCCGGTCGGCCGTCGTGCTGATGTCGCCCTCCGCGAAGGCCAGGGCCGTCGCCGCCGCCAGGCCGTAGAGGGCGAGGAACGGCACCTCGTTGAAGACCAGCCCCAGCCGGTAGCTGAACCAGAACAGCGGGGCCGGCCCGCGGACCGGCACCAGGCAGAACACCGTGATCACGGTGGCCAGCACCACCGTCGTCAGATAACCCGCGGCCATCCGCACCACTCCCCGTTCGACACTCGGTCCGTCCACCCCGCCCGTGGCGTCCCGTCCGTCGTACCACGGGCGGGCGTCCCCGGGCCGGTGAACCGGGGAAGAGGAGGGGCCCGCGGGTCGAGGAGGCGACGGGCCGGTGCGCGGCGCGGGCGTACGATGCGCGGCGTGGAGGGGGAACGGGGACGGGACGTCGGGCCGCGCGTGGTGCGGGTGCTGGTGGTCGCGGTCGCTGCCGCGCTGGCTGCGGCGCACCTGTTGCGGGGGCTCGGGCGGGTGCCCGCGGAGCCGGTGGCGGGGGTGGCGGTGGTGGTCGGCTGCCTGGGGCTGGTGGCCTTGCAGTCGCGGCACCACCGGGCCTCCCCCGGGTGGGCGGGGTGGACGGCGGTGGAGCTGGCGGTCGCCCTCCTGCTGGTCGGTCCGCTCGGCGTCTCGGTCGGGCTGCTGTGCCTGCCCGCCGCCTCGCTGCTGCTGGAGCGGCGTCCGCTGCCGCTGGTCGGACTGGTCGCCGGGGCGGGGCTGGTCGAGGCCGTTCGGGGCGCGGGGCCGCGGGACGCCGTCGACCTGCTGCTGACGATCGCGCTCGGCGGCACCATGCTCTACGCCGTCACCACGCTCGCCCTGCTGGCGGACCGCGTCCGGGCCGCCCGGCTCGCCCTCGCCGCCTCGGCGGTCACCGACGAGCGGTTGCGGATCGCGTCGGGGCTGGCCGGGGCCCTGGACGACGGACTGGCCGGGATCCACCGGCTGACGGAGCGCCAGGACCCTTCGGTGCTGGACGAGTTGATCTCCTCGGCACGCCGGACGCTGGCGGCCGCCCGGGCCACCGCCGCCGAGCTGCGCAGCCTCTCGCTGGCCCCGGAGGCGGCGAGCGCCCGGGCGCTGCTGGCCTCCGCGGGCGTCGCGGCGGAGCTGCGGATCAGGCACCGCGAGCCGCTCGGCCCGGCCGGGACGGTGCTGGCGGCGGTGCTGCGCGAGGCGGTCACGGCGGTGGTGCGGGTCGGTGACGCCCGCCGGTGCGAGGTGGCGACCGAGGAGCGGGCCGGGCGGGTGGTGCTGCGGGTGGTGAGCGACGGCGTGCCGACGGCGGCGCTGGGCGCGGACCTGCTGGACGGCCTGGCGGAGCGGGTCCGGGCGGTCGGCGGCCGGCTGACGGCGGGCCTGGAGGCGGACGGGCGGTTCGCCGTGGAGGCGTCGGTGGCCGCGACGCCCGCCCCGCCGCCCGTGGACCCGCCCGAGCTGCGGACCGCGCTCGGCCTGTACTGGTTCCTGCTCGCCGTGTTCTGCGCCAAGGCGCTGATGTTCGTCCCCCCGGCACGGCTGGTCCTCGGCGTGCTGTGCGTGGCGGCGTTCTGCGCCTTCCAGGTCCGCTTCTCGATCCTGGACGCGACCCGGTACGCCCGCCCGGCCCTGCTCGTCTCGGCGGCGCTGGCCCTGCTGCCGCTGCCCTGGCTGGGCCGGAACTGGATCGGCGCGGCCGGGATCCTGGCCGGTTCGCTGCTGTTCGCGCTGCCGCTGCGGGCGGGTGCGGCGGCGGCCGGTGCGGTGGCGGTGGCCGCCGGGGTGATCGGCGGGGACGGCCCCGGGCCGGTGCTGCTGACCACCGTCAGCGCGCTGGTCACCTGCACGGTGGTGTACGCGGTACTGCGGCTGGTCCGGCTGGTGCGGGAGTTGCAGCGGGCCGCGGCCGGGCTGGTCCGGGCCGGGGTGGTCGCCGAACGCCTGCGCGCCGCACGGGACTTGCACGACCTGCTGGGGCACGGCCTGGCCGCGGTGCTGCTGAAGGCGGAGCTGGCCCGGCGGCTGGCGGACACCGATCCGCCGCGCTGCCGGGCCGAGTTGGCCGACATCGGACGGCTGGCCGAACGCGGACGGGACGAGCTCGGCGCGCTGGCGGGCGACGGCCCCCGGCTGGCCTTCGGCAGCGAACTCGCTTCGGCCGCGGCCGTGTTGGAGGCGGCCGCGATCACGGTGGAGCTGGAGGAGGAGCCGGTGCCGCCCGCGACGGGGGCGGTGCTGGGCGTGGTGCTGCGCGAGGCGGTGACCAACGTGCTGCGGCACAGCCGGGCCCGGCACGTCCGGATCGCCGTCTCGACGGCCGACGGCGCGGTGCGCCTGGAGGTGGAGAACGACGGCGTCCCGGACGGCGTCACCGCGCCGGGGTCCGGGATCGGCGGGCTGTCCGTGCGGCTCGCCGAGGCGGGCGGCACCCTGGCGGCCGGGCCGGACGACGGCTGGTACCTGCTGCGCGCCGAACTGCCGCTGCGCTGACCGGCGGGGCCGGGCGGGTCAGCCGGTCACAGCCAGCCCGCGTCCCGGGCGATCCGCACCGCGTCCGTCCGGTTGCGGGCGTTCAGCTTGCCGACGACGGCGGTCAGCACGTTGCGCACCGTGCCGGTGGACAGGTGGAGCCGGGCGGCGATCTCGGGCGGTTCGGCGCCCTCGGCGAGTTCGCGCAGGACGTCGTTCTCGCGCGGGGTGAGCGGGTTGTCCGCCAGGTCCCAGGCGACGACGGCCAGCGACGGGTCCAACACCCTTCCGCCGGAGGCGACTTGGCGGATGGCGGCGACCAGGTCGGCGGGCGGGGCGGTCTTCAGCAGGAAGCCGTCGACCTTGGCGTCCAGGGCCTTGCGCAGCAGTCCGGGGCGGCCGAGCGAGGTCAGCATAAGCGTCCGGCAGTCCGGCAGCCGCCGCTTCAGTTCGGCGGCCGCCTGCAGGCCGTCCAGCCGTCCGGGCATCTCGATGTCCAGCACCGCCACGTCCGGCCGGAAGACCAGCGCCCGCGGCAGCACGTCGTCGGCCGTGTCGGCCTCGGCCACCACCTCCAGGTCGGGCTCCAGCCCGAGCAGGGCCACCAGGGCGCCGCGCACCACGTGCTGGTCCTCGGCCAGCAGGAGTCTGATCATGTCCCGACCCTACCCGTGACGAGGTCACGGGTGGCGCGTGTTCCCGTCCCTGGGAAGGGAGTTCGCAGGTCGGCAGGCTGGAGGACATGAGCGAAGCGATCACGTTGGACGCCGTGAGCAAGGTCTACGGCAAGGGGCGGGGAGCGGTGGCCGCGCTGCGCGAGGTGACGGTGCGGCTGCCCCGGGGCGGCTTCACCGCCGTGATGGGGCCGTCCGGTTCGGGCAAGAGCACCTTCCTGCACTGCGCGGCGGGCCTCGACCGTCCGACCTCCGGCGCCGTACGGCTCGGCGGCACCGACCTGTCCCGGCTGAGCGAGACGCAGCTGACCGAACTGCGGCGCGAGCGGGCCGGGTTCGTGTTCCAGTCGTTCAACCTGGTCTCCGCACTGACGGTCGAGCAGAACATCACCCTGCCGCTGCGGCTGGCCGGGCGGCGGGCGGACGCCGGGCGGCTGGCCGAACTCGTCCGCCGGGTCGGTCTCCAGGAGCGCACCGGGCACCGGCCGGGGCAGTTGTCCGGCGGCCAGCAGCAGCGGGTGGCGATCGCCCGGGCGCTGCTGCCGGACCCCGAGGTGGTGTTCGCCGACGAGCCGACCGGCGCGCTGGACACCATGACCGCCCGCGAGGTGCTGGCCCTGCTGCGGCAGACCGTCGACGAGCTCGGCCAGACCATCGTGATGGTCACCCACGACCCGGTCGCCGCGTCCTACGCCGACGAGGTGCTGTTCCTGGCCGACGGCCGGGTCGCCGACACCATGACCGACCCGACCGCGGCGAAGGTCGCCGACCGGATGATCCGCCTGGGAGCGTGGAACCGATGATGCTGGGACTCGCCCTCGCCACCCTCCGGCACCGCAGGGCCGGTTTCACGGGCGCCTTCGTCGCCCTGTTCTGCGCCGCCGCGCTGGTCTGCGGCTGCGGGACGCTGCTGGTCACCGGCCTGTTCGGCACCGTCCGGCCGGAGCGCTGGGCGGCCGCGCCGGTCGTCGTCTCCGGCGACCAGGAGGTGCACGCCACCGTCGACAAGGGCAAGGGGAAGACCAAGGAGAAGGCCAAGCCGATCGCCGGACGGGCCTGGGTGCCGGCCGCCCTCGCCGAGCGCCTCGCGGCCCTGCCGTCGGTGAAGGGCGTGGCCACCGAGGTGACCTTCCCGGTGCTGCTGCCCGGCGGGCCCGCCGACGGCTCCTGGGGCCACGGCTGGGAGTCCGCGCCGCTGGCCGGGCTCACCCTCGCCGCCGGACGGGCCCCCGCCGCCGGGGACGAGGTCGTCCTGGACGCCGCCACCGCGGCCCGCACCCACCTGGCGCCCGGCGCCACCACCACCGCCCGGACCGCCACCGGGACGCTGGACCTGCGGGTGGTCGGCGTCACCGCCCAGGGGTTCGACAGCCAGGCCGCGGTGTTCTTCGCGCCCGACCGGGCCCGCGCGCTGGCCGGGCACGACGGCCTGGTCAGCGCGATCGGCGTCTTCCCGGCCGACGGGGCGTCCGCCGCCACCACCGCCGCCGACGTCCGGGCACTGCTGGCCGCCGCCCCCGCGACCAGCGCGGACCCGACCGGCCCCGCCGCGGTGGTCCACACCGGCGACGACCGCGGCCGGGCCGAGTTCCCCGACGCCGCCGGTGCCGGGGTGCGACTGGTCAGCACCGGCGCCGTGCTGGCCGGCACCTCGCTGCTCGTCGCGCTGCTCGTCGTGGTCGGCACCTTCGGCCTGTCGATCCAGCAGCGGCAGCGCGAGATCGCGGTGCTGCGGGCGGTGGCCGCCACCGGGAAGCAGGTCCGGAAGATGATCGGCGGCGAGGCGCTGCTGATCGGCCTGACCGCGGGCGTCCTCGGCGCCACCGCCGGTCTGCCGCTGGGCGGTTGGCTGCACGGACGGTTCGTCGCCCTGGGCGTCGTCCCGGCGAACCTGCCGGTCGTCCTCTCGCCCTTCGCGGTGCTGGTCGCCGCGGCCGCCACCCTGCTGGCGGGCTGGGGCGCGGCCCGGGTCTCGGCCCGGCGCGCCACCGGCATCAAGCCGGTCGAGGCGCTGGGCGAGGCGGAACTCAGGCCGCCGCGCCCGGGTGCGGTCCGGATCGGGTTCGGGATGCTCGCCACCGTCGGGGCCGCGGTGCTCACCGCGCTGCTGACCGTCCTGCACTCCGACCAGTCCTCGACGCCGGTCTGCTTCCTCGCCGTCCTGCTCTGGTGCACCGCGCTCTCCCTGCTCGGCCCGCTGGTGGCCCGCGCCGGGACGGCCGTCCTCGGCCTGCCGCTGCGGGCGTCCCGGGTCGGCGGGTACCTGGCCGTCCACCACCTGCGGGCCGGGGCGCACCGGCTGGCCTCGGTGGTGACTCCGCTGACCCTGCTGATCGCGATGGCCTGCACCGTCCTGTTCACCCAGACCACCACCGCCCACGCGGCCGCCGCCCAGCGCGAGCGCGGCACCACCGCCGACTTCACGGTCGGCCCGCGCGTCCCGGCCGACGCCGCCGCGGCCCTCGCCGCCGTCCCCGGCGTCCGGACCGTCACCCGCGTCCTGCACAGCCAGGTCCGGGACGGGCTGACCAGGCGCAGCGTCCAGGCGGTCACCCCCGGGCGACTGGCCGACACCCTCGACCTGGGCGTCACCGCGGGCGACCTCGACCGGCTGGCGGACGGCACCGCGGCGGCCGCCGAGGGGCTGGGCTACCGGCTGGGCCAGCGCGTCCGGCTGACCCTGGCCGACGGCACGCCGACCGAGGTCACGGTCGTCGCGCTCTACGCCCGCGGCCTCGGCTTCGGCGACCTCACCCTCGCGCACGACACCGTCGCCGCCCACGTCGACGTACCGCTGGACGACGAACTGCTGGTCCGCGGCGACGGGTTGACCCGATCGGCGCTCACCGCCGCGCTGCACGACACCCCCGGGCCCGGGGTGCTCGACCACGCCTCCGCCACGGCCGCGGCCGCCGCCGGGAACCGGACCGGCGCCCAGGTCGGCTACGTCTCGCTCGGGCTGATCGTCGCCTTCGTCGCGATCGCCGTCCTGAACACCCTCGCCATGGGCATCGTCGACCGCCGCGGGGAGTTCGCCGCGCTCGCCCTGATCGGTGCCACCCGCCGGCAGATCCGGCGGATGCTCGGCTGGGAGACCGCCGTCGCGGTCGTCCTCGCCACCGTGCTGGGCCTGGCCGTCGCCTTCGCGGTGCTCGGCGCGTACGCCGAGGGCATCACCCGCGGCACCGCCGGGGCCGCCGGGCCGCTCGCCGAACTCGCCCTGGTCCTGCTCGGCGCCACCGCCCTCGCCGCGCTGGGCACCTGGCTCCCCGCCCGCGCGGCGCTGCGCGGGGCCCGTCGCCGGGCGTGAGCAGGCAGCGCTCCGGCCCCGACCCCCGCAGGGGTCGGGGCCTCGGGGGCGGCGGAGGTCAGGCCGTGTAGGGGGTGTGCTCGCGGCCGGCCCGCAGGGTGCGGGCCCACCAGGTGAGCTGGTCGAGCATCCGCTTGGCGGCGCCGTTGGCGAGGGCGGTGTCGTGCGGCTGCCCGTCGGTGTCGAACTTCTCCCAGGCCATGTGGAAGCTGAGGCTGTCGCGGACGGTCGCGGCGTGCAGCTCGGCGAAGACCTGCCGCAGGTGCTCGACGGCGCGCAGGCCGCCGCCCATGCCGCCGTACGAGACGAAGGCGACCGGCTTGGCCTGCCACTGGCTGTAGTGCCAGTCGATCGCGGCCTTCAGCGGGGCCGGGTAGGAGTGGTTGTACTCGGGGGTGACGATCACGAAGGCGTCGGCGGCCGCGATCCGCGCGGTGACGGCCGCGACCCCGGGGGTGGGCTCGGTGCCCAGCCGGTGCGGAACGTCGGCGTCGGCGAGGTCGATCACGTCGACCTCGTACTCGCCGTACTCACGGGCCTGCTCGGTGAACCAGCCGGCCACGGTCGGGCCGAAGCGGTTCTCCCGGGTGGAGGCGACGATGACGGTGAGGTTCAGCGGGGCGGCGTGGTCGGTCATGGCGGGCTTCCCTTCGCGGTCGGGCCGCTCGCTGCGGCCTGGTCGACGCCGGGAACGCTACGGAGCCGGGCACCGGGCACACATCCGTCGAATGACCGGGTCCGGTACGGGGACGGCCCCCGGTCATCCGACGGATGTGCGGGGGCGGGGCCGGTTCCTACCGTCGGCGGCATGGACGACACGAGGCAGAACGGGCGGTCCGGGGCAGGCCGGAACGGAACGGAGCGGGGCGGACGGTCCGGGACGGGCCGGAGCGGAACGGAGCGGGGCGGGCGGCGGGCGCTGACCCTCGGGGTGGTGCTGCTGGGCATGCTCACCCTGGCGATGTCGATGTCCGGGACGACCGTGGCGCTGCCCGGGATCGGAGCCGAACTCGACGCCTCCGGGCCCGCGTTGCAGTGGGTGGTGACCGGCTACTTCCTGACCGCGTCGAGCTTCATGCTGGTGTTCGGGGCGCTCGGCGACCTGCTCGGACGGCGGCGCGTCTACCGGGCGGGAGCCGCGGTGTACGCGGCCGGGCTGGGGCTGAGCGCGCTCGCCCCGGACGCCTGGCTGCTGGACGCGGCACGGGCACTGGCCGGACTCGGCGCGGCGGGCGTGATGTCCGGCGGCGGCGCACTGCTCGCCTCCGCCTTCGAAGGACCGGCCCGCACCAGGGCGTTCGCGGCCTTCGGCACCACCGGCGGGGTGGGCCTGGCGCTCGGCCCGACGCTGACCGGCGCACTGGTCGGATCAGTGGGCTGGCGGGTCGCGTTCGGGCTGTTCGCGGCCGTCGGGGCGCTGATCGCGGGCGGCGCCGGCCTGCTCGCCGAGGTGCGCCCGGCCGGACGGGCCCGGCTGGACGCGGCGGGCGCGGCACTGTTCGTCGCGGGCCTCGGCCTGCTGATGGCCGGGGTCACCCAGGGGCCCGCCAACGGCTGGACCAACCCGCTGGTGCTCGCCGCGTTCGGCACCGCCCTGGGCCTGCTGACCGTCTTCGCGGTGCGGCAGACCCGGACCGCGCACCCCGTCCTCGACCTGACACTGGTGCGCGACCGCCGCTACCTGGCCTGGCCGATCGCCGGCCTGGCGGTGTCGATCGGCTTCGCCGGGTCGCTCACCTACCTGCCGACGTACTTCCAGGGCGTCGACGGGGCCACCGCCGGGCAGGCGGGCGCGACCATGCTGTGGCTGACCGCACCGGTCCTGGTCGCCCCGCTGCTCGGCGGGCGGCTGCTGACCCGGGGCGTGCCGGCCCGCGCCGTCATCGCGGCGGCGCTGGCACTGATCGCGGCCGGCAACGCCTGGCTGACCGTCCTGACGCCGGGCGCGGGCGCCGCCGTACTGGCCGGCCCGCTGCTGGCCATCGGCACCGGCGCCGGACTGGCCAACGGCATCATCGACGGACAGGCCATGAACCAGGTGGGCCCGGCCCGCGCCGGAATGGCCGCCGGATTCCTCAACACCGTCCGCAGCGGCGGCCAGGCGATGGTGATCGCCGCGCTCGGCGCCGCCCTGCTCACCCTGGTCACCTCCCGGGTCGGCTCCACGCAGGTGGCCGCCCAGGTCGTCGGCGGCCACCTGGTCAGCGACGAACCCGCCTTCCTCGCCCAGCAGTTCACCTCCGCCTGGCACGTCGTCCTGTGGACCGTCGCCGCCCTGGTCGGCACCGCACTGGCCACCGTCACCACCCTGCTGCGCACCGGCCGCGCCCGAACGGCCGCGAGCCGTCCGGTGGAGGCGACGGAGGCGACGGAAGCGGTGGAGGCGACAGAGGCGGCACGGGCAGCGGCGGCGGTGGAGGCATAAGGGACGGCGGGAGCGGCGCAGGGGCAAGGACGGCGCAGGGGCGAGGACGGCGCAGGCGCAGAGGGCGGCGCAGGGGCGAGGGAGCGGTGGGAGCGGTGGGAGCACGAACCGCCCTGTGACGCAGCGGTTCCGGCCGTCTCCGGCACCTCACCGTCACGTTGGCCGGCAGTTCACGCCCGACGGGCCGTACGGGCCGCCAACTAGGCTGTTTCGCATGCTGCATGGACGCACGACGGAGACCGCCGCGATCGACCGGCTGCTCGACGGGGCCCGCGAGGGGCGGGGTGGGGCCGTGGTGCTGCGCGGGGAGTTGGGGATCGGGAAGAGCGCCCTGCTGGCGTACGCCGCGCGGCGGGGTGAGCAGTGGGGCATGCGGGTGTTGCGCGGTTCGGGTGTCGAGGGCGAGGGTGAACTCCCCTTCGCCGGGCTGCACTTGCTGTTGGCCGAGGTGCTGGACCGGCTCGGGGCGCTGCCCGGGGCGCAGGCCGGGGCGTTGCGCGGGGCGCTCGGGTTGCAGGCGGAGGCGTCCTCCGGGGACCGGTTCCTGGCCGGGTTGGGGGTGCTCACCCTGCTGTCCGAACTCGCTTCGGAGCAGCCGGTGTTGGTGGTGGTGGACGACGCGCACCTGCTGGACGCGGAGTCGCTGCGGGTGCTGCTGTTCGTGGCCCGGCGGCTGGGCGCGGAGCGGGTGGCCGTGCTGCTGGCCGCCCGCGGGGGCCGGGGCGGGGGCGACGGTGACGGCCCGGACACGCCGGGGCTGCCCGAACTGCCGGTCGGGCCGTTGGACGCGGCGGCCGCGAAGCTGGTCCTGGCCTCGGCCGCGGGAGCCGACCGGCTGCCCGGACCGGCTCGGGCGCTGGTGCTGGAGGAGGCGATGGGCAATCCGCTCGCGCTGCTCGAACTGCCCGCCGCGCAGAGGAGGTCGGAGCACTACGCGTCCCCGTACGGGGTGGCCTGCCTACCCGCGCACAGCCGGCTGCTGCGCGCCTTCACCGACACGGTGGCGACGCTGCCGCCCGCCACCCGGACGGTGCTGCTGGTCGCGGCGGCGGACGAGCGGGGGCGGCTGGACACCGTGCTGGCCGCGGCCGGACGGCTGGGCGCCGGGCTGGACGACCTGGAGCCGGCCGAGCGGGCCGGGCTGGTGCTGGTCGAGGACGGGCGGGTCAGGTTCCGGCGTTCGGTGATCCGGGTCGCCGTCTACCAGGGGGCGGGCACCGCCCGGCAGGTCGCCGCGCACCGGGCGCTGGCCGAGGTACTGGCCGAGGTACTGGCCGAGGTACTGGCCGAGGCACTGGCCGGGGACCCGGCCGGGAACGCCCAGGACCCGGCGGAGAACGCCCAGGCCCCGGCGGGGGACGCCGAGGGCGATCCCGAGCTGCTCCGGCAGCGGGCCTGGCACCTGGCCTCCGCCGCGACCGGGCCGGACGCCGAGGCGGCCCGGCTGCTGGAGCGGAGCGCCGAACACGCCCGCGCCCGGGGCGCGTTCGACGCCGTCGCGGCCGCCTACCAGCGGGCCGCCGCGCTCACCGCCGACCCGTCCGAGCGCGGCCGCCGGCTCTTCGAGGCGGCGTCGGCGGCGGCCGATGCCGGACGGCTGGAGCAGGCCGACGGGTTGGCCCGCGAGGCCGGGCCGTACCTGGCCGACCCGGTGGGGCGGGCTCGGGCGGTCCGGTTGCGGGCCGTCGTCGCCGACGAGCAGGACCGCTCGCGCGACGCCCACGCCATGTTCACCGAGGCCGCCGGGGAGGTGGAGGCCGTCGATCCGGAGCTGGCCGGGTCCCTGCTGTTCCAGGCCGCGCAGGCCGCCTGGCACGCGAGCGACCAGCAGGCGATCGAGCGCAGCGCCGAACGGGCCGCCGCGCTCGCCCTGCCCGGTGCGGACCGGATCGCCGCGCTGGCCCGGCTGGCCGCCGGCCAGCACCGGTTGGAGCCCGCCGCGCTCGCCGACGGCGCCGACGCCGTCCGCGAACTCCTCTCCACCGTCAGCGGGTCGGACTCGCCGGCGGCGCTGCGCGAGCGCGTCCGGCTGGGCTGGTGGCACCTGTTCGACGGCCGGATCGACCAGGCCCACGACCTGGCGGTGGCGGTCGAGCGCCGCTGCCGGGAGACCGGGGCGCTCGGCGTGCTGGCGGTGACCCAGATGCTGCTGGCCCGCACCCAGTTGATGCTGGGCCGGCACCGCGACGCGTTCACCACCGCCACCGACGGGCTGCGCTCCGCCGAGGACGGCGGGCAGGCCCGGATCCGGGTCCACCTGAACACCGTGCTGGCCCACTTGGCCGCGCTGCGCGGCGACGAGGACGCCTGCCGGGCCCACGCCGAGGAGGCGCTGGCCCGCGGCCTCGCCCCGTCGACCGTGCACGCGGGCACCGCCCTGGCCGTCCTCGACCTGGGCCTGGGCCGCACCGAGGCCGCGCTGGACCGGCTGACCGCGCTCGCCGCGTCCCCCGACCGACAGGGCATCATCGCCGCCCTGCCCGACCTGGTGGAGGCCGCCGCCCGGCTGGACCGGCCCGAACGCGGCCGCACCGCCGAGGGCTGGTACCGGGAGCACGCCGCGCTCGGCGGGCAGCCCTGGGGCCGGGCGCTCGCGCTGCGCTGCCGCGCCCTGCTCACCGAGGACCAGGACACCGCCGCCGCCCACTACGAGGAGGCGCTGCGGCTGCACCAACTGGGCGGCGGCTCCCCGTTCGAGCTGGGCCGCACCCGGCTGCTGTACGGCGAACGGCTGCGCCGCCGGCGCCGCACCGCCGAGGCCCGCACCCAGCTGCGGGCCGCCCTGCACGCGTTCGAGCAGGTCGGCGCCACGCCCTGGGCCGAGCGGGCCCGCAACGAGCTGCGCGCCACCGGCGAGAGCACCGCCCACCCGGCCGGGCCCGGCCCGCTGGACCTGCTCACCCCGCAGGAGCTCCAGGTGGCCCGGCTGGCCGCGGAGGGCCTCAGCAACAAGGACATCGGCAGCCGCCTGTTCATCAGCCCCCGCACCGCGGGCTACCACCTCTCCCACACGTACGCGAAACTCGGGATCACCTCCCGCACCGAACTGGCCCGGATCGCCTTCTGAGCCGGGCGGGCGCGGGGAGGCCGGACACAGGAGGCGGCATGGCGGCGGACAGCAGATCCACCCAGCGGGCGGGGGTGCCCGAGCAGCGGGCGGACGCCGGACCGGACGGCGGACGGGTCGACGATCAGGCCGGCGGGTCACCGGTCGGGCCCTCGTCCGGAACGCCGTCCGGAACGCCGTCCGGGCCTCCGTCCGATCCGCCGGCCGACCCGCCGTCCGGGCCCCGGACCGGGCGGCGGGCCGGGCGGCGGGCCGGGCGGCGGGCGGGGCGGCTGGTGGCGGTCCTGGTGGGCGTCCTGGTGGTGCTCTGCCTGCCGCCGTGGTGGACGCTGCTCGCGGCGGGCACCGACTGGCCGCTGCCGGTGGTACTGGCGGGCACGGCCGTGCTGCTGGGCTGGGCGGTCGGCTTCCCGGTCCTGATGACCCGGGGCCACAGCCCGCGCACCCGCGACGACCGGGCGGCCCGGATCGCGGACACCAGCCTCGGCGTGGTGTGGGTGCTGTGGACCTGCTCGGTGCTGGGCGCCCTGGCGGACCTGCTGCTGGCCGCGGCCGGCGTCGGCGGCACCGGCCGGGCCCGGCTGGTCGCGGCGGCGGTCGTGCTGCTGGCCGCCGGCACGCTGGCGTGGGGCCACCACGAGGCGATGCGGGTGCCCCGGGTGCGGCGGCTGGACGTCCACCTGCCGCGGCTCGGTGCCGGGCTGGACGGCCTGCGGGTGGTGCTGCTGGCCGACACCCACTACGGGCCGATCGACCGGGCGGCCTGGTCGGCGGGCGTCACCGGGGTGGTCAACGGGCTGGACGCGGACGTGGTGGTGCACGCCGGTGACATCGCGGACGGCACGCCCGTCCAGCGCCGGGCCCAGTCCGCGCCGCTCGGGGCGGTCGAGGCCCGGCTGGCCCGGGTGTACGTGACCGGCAACCACGAGTACGGCAGCGAGGCCCAGGGCTGGCTGGACCGGATGACCGAGCTGGGCTGGGAGGCGCTGCACAACCGGCACGTGGTGGTGGAGCGCGGCGGCGACCGGCTGGTGCTGGCCGGGGTGGACGACGTGACCGCCGAGTCCTCCGGCCTCGCCGGGCACCGGACCGACCTGGACGGCGCACTGGCCGGGGCGGACCCGCGGCTGCCGGTGCTGCTGGTCGCCCACCAGCCCAAGTACGTCCCGCAGGCGGCGGCCGCCGGGATCGACCTGCAGTTGTCCGGGCACACCCACGGCGGCCAGATCTGGCCGTTCCGCTACCTGGTCCGGATCGACCAGCCCTCGGTGCGCGGCCTGAGCCGGCACGGGGAGCGGACCTGGCTGTACACCAGCGGCGGCACCGGATTCTGGGGGCCGCCGTTCCGGGTGTTCGCGCCGAGCGAGATCACCGTGCTGACGCTGCGCGCGGGCGACGGCGGGTAGCGGCGCGGGTTCAGCCCGCCGGGGTCCAGGACGGCGTCCAGGACGGCGTCCAGGCCCCGGCGGGGGTGGGGGCGGCGGTGGCCGCGGCAGCCAGGTGGGCGTGCAGGGCGGGCAGCGCGGGGTGCGGGTTGTCCCGGTGGTGCAGCAGCGAGTGCGGGTAGACCGGGACGGGGTCGACCACCGGGATCCGGCGCAGACCGTGACCGGTGGGCCAGACCAGCCGGGTGTCCTCGCCCATGAAGGTGGCCAGCGCGGGGGTGTCGGCGATGGTGTCGAGCAGCACGTCGGAGCCGAAGTTGGGCCCGGTCGACTCGATGGTCAGGCCGAACTCGCCCGCCAGCTCCGCGTAGTAGGCGGCCCACTCGCTGCCGGGCAGCAGGCCGGGCATCCAGATCCGGTGCCCGGCGAGCTCGGCCAGCGGCACGGCGCGGGCCGCGGCGAGGGCGTGCCCGGGGCCGGTGAGCAGGTGCAGCGGCTCGTCGAGGACCCGGGTGGCGGTGAGGTCCTCGGGCAGCGGACGGCCCGGCGCGGCGACGGCCCGAAAGGAGGCGTCGACGGTGCCGGAGCGGATCGCGGCGACCGCGCTGTCGATGTCCAGCAGCATGACGATGTCCAGCTCGACGCCCGGGTGGGTGCGGTGGAAGGCCCGCATCAGCCGGGAGGCCGCGCCGCGCGAGTTGATCACGTCCACCCGCAGCGGCCGGGCACCGGGCCGGACGGAGGCGGCGGCCCGGTCGGCGGCCCGCAACAACTCCCGGGCGTGCGGCAGGAACGCCTGCCCGTCGACGGTGGGTTCGGCCCCGCGCGGGGTGCGGGCGAACAGCCGGACGCCGAGGTCCCGTTCGAGCCCGGCGATCCGCTTGGAGACGGCCTGCTGGGTGATCGCCAGGTCGGTGGCGGCCTTCTGGAACTGGCCGGCCTCCGCGACGGCGACGTAGGTGCGCACGGCTTCGAGGTCCATGGCGGGCAGCCTACCGAACAACGGACGATTGTGGGACGGGCCCGTCAGCCGTGGTGGTGACCGCCCCTGCGGGCATTTCACACAACGGATGGTTGTGCACGGGCCGACTCGCAGTCGTCCGCACCCTCCGGCCGGACGGGCCCCGCACGACGTGCCGCCGGCCTCCGCTCAGCGCTCCGCCGAATCCCGTGCCTCCGCCGAATCCCGTGTCTCCGTCGACGCCCGTGTCTCCGCCGAATCCCGTGGCTCCGCCGAATCCCGTGCCAGCAGCGGGAGCTTGCGGGCGGTCTCCGGGTCGGCGGGCAGGGCGGTGAAGACCTTGACCCGGGGTGCCTGCTCCACCGCGAGCTTCACGTAGTCGACGGTCAGCAGGCCCAGCCGGGGATGGTCGAACTGCCGCCTGGCGGGCCGGAATTCGCCGATGTCGTGGCCGTCGTCCCACCAGCCGCGGAACTCGGCGCTGGCGGAGCGCAGTTCGGCGGTCAGCCGGGCGAACTCCGGTTCCCCCGGGTGTCGTTCGGCGTCCGCCCGGTACTGGGCCAGCAGACTGCGGGCCTGGGCCGGCCAGTCGACCAGCAGGGTGCGCAGCCGGGGATCGGTGAACACCAGGCGGAGGATGTTGCGTTCGGGAGCGGGACGCTCCGCCGGATCGCCGATCAGACCGGCCTCGGCACGGTTCCAGGCCAGCAACTCCCAAGCGGGGCCCAGCGCGTAGGCCGGGTTGGGGTCGAGCGCGTCCACCAGCCGCTGCAACGTGGTGGGCGGAGCGGCGGGCGGCCCGGACGGGCCCTCCGGCGGCCGTTCGCCGCCGAGGCTGAGCAGGTGGCGGTGCTCGACGGCGTCCAGCCGCAGCGCGGCGGCCAGGCTGTCCAGGACCTGCCGGCTGACGGTGATGTCCCGGGCCTGTTCCAGCCAGGTGTACCAGGTCACGCTGACGCCGGAGAGCTGGGCGACCTCCTCGCGGCGCAGCCCGGGGGTGCGGCGGCGCGGGCCGGGCAGGATGCCCACGTCGGCCGGGGTGAGCGCGTCCCGGCGGGTGCGCAGGAAGCGGGCGAGCGCGCGTCGGCGGTCCGGGTGCGCCATGGTGCGTGCTTCCTCCGCGCTGCTCCGGGCCGGAACCGGCCGGGGGTCGGGCCGCCGCCGACGGGCCGAACGGCAGTGGACCGAACGGCAGTAGGCCGAACGGCGGTGAACCGAACGACAGTAGGCCGAACGACAGTAGGCCGGACAGCGGCTGGGTGGTGGTCGGTACACCAGCATAAACACCGTCTGTTCCACCGTCGGGCGCCCGCGCAGACTCGCCCCATGACACCGATCGCACAGGCCCCGCTCCCCCGCCACGCCCCGCCCGAGGAGGCGCCGATCCCCTGGCGCGCGCTGGGCGTCGTGCTGGTCGGCGCCTTCATGGCGGTGCTGGACACCTTCATCGTGCTGGTTGCCGCGCCGGCCGTCCGGACGGATCTGCACGCGAGCCAGGCGGACGTCCAACTGATCGTCGCGGGCTACCAGTTGAGCTACGCGGTGGCCCTGGTCGGCGGGGCCCGGCTGGGCGACCTGTACGGGCGGCGCCGGTTGTTCGCGGCGGGGACGGCACTGTTCACGCTGGCCTCGGTGGCCTGCGCCGCCGCGCCGGGTGCCGGGGCGCTGGTGGCGGCCCGGGTGGTGCAGGGCCTGGGCGCGGCCGCGATGTTCCCGCAGGTGTTCGCGGTGATCCAGGTGCTGGTGCCGGTGGCCCGGCGGCCGCGGGTGTTCGCGGTGCTGGGCGCGGTGATCGGCTCGTCCACCGTGGTCGGCCAGTTGCTGGGCGGCGCGCTGGTCCGGGCGGACCTGTTCGGCTCGTCCTGGCGGCCGGTGTTCTGGGTGAACGTCCCGGTCGGGGTGGTGACGCTGCTGCTGGCCGTCCGCTGGGTGCCGGAGTCCCGGGCGCCCGGGGCCCGGGGGCTGGACCTGCGCGGGGCGGCGGTGCTGGCCGCGGCCCTGGTCCTGCTGGTGGTGCCGCTGTTCGAGGGCCGGCAGTCCGGCTGGCCCTGGTGGGCCTGGCTCTGCCTGGCCGGGAGCCTGCCGCTGTTCGCCGCCTTCGCCGCGGTGGAACGCGCCGTCGAGGCCCGGGGCGGCACCCCGCTGCTGCGGGTGCGACTGCTGCTGCGGCGGCCGTTCGCGGCGGGCACGGCGCTGGTGGTACTCACCTACGCGGGCGTCAACTCCTTCTTCCTGGTGCTCTCGCTGACCCTCCAGGACGGCCTGCACCGCAGCGCGCTCGGCGCGGGCCTGGTCTACACCCCGATGGCGCTCGCCTTCTTCGCCGCCGGACTGCTGGCGGCCCGGCTCGCCCGCCACGGCCGGACGGTGCTCCGGGCGGGCGCGCTGCTCGGCGGCGCCGGGTACGCCCTCACCGCCGCCACCGCCGCCACCGCCGCCACCGCGCTGACGGGCGGGAACGCGCCGGACGCCTGGACGCTCACCCCTGGCCTGCTGCTGATCGGCGCCGGGAACGGCCTGCTGGTGACGCCGCTGCTGAACGCGGTGCTCGCCCTGGCCGGCCCGGCCGAGGCGGGCATGGCCTCGGGCGTGCTGTCGACCGGCCAGCAGGTCGGCGGGGCCCTGGGGGTGGCCGCGCTCGGCGCCGTCTACTACGGCGCGCTCGGCCCGGCGGCCCACCCGACGACGACGGCCACCGTGCACGCCTTCGCCCTGGCCGCCCTCGTCGACCTCGCCCTGTCCGCAGCGGTTTCGGCCCTGCTGTCCGCCCTGCCGTCCGCCCCTCCCCCGGCCGGCTGACGAACACCCCCGCGTCCCCAGGACGCTGCGGAACCCGCCCCGGACGGCGGAGGATGGGCGGCATGCAGATGGACCGGACCGGGCTCGCCGACTTCCTCCGCCGCTCCCGCGAGCGGCTGCGCCCGCAGGACGCCGGGCTGCCGGCCGGGCCCCGCCGCCGCACCCCCGGGCTGCGCCGCGAAGAACTCGCCCAACTCGCGGGCGTCTCCGCCGACTACGTGATGCGGCTCGAACAGGCCCGCAGCTCCCAGCCCTCGCCCCAGCTCCTCGCCGCACTCGCCCGCGCCCTGCGACTGAGCACCGACGAACGCGACCACCTCCACCTGCTCGCCGGCCACCGCCCGCCCGAAGGCCCCACCGCCGGAACGCACGTCCGCCCCGCCCTGCGCCACCTGCTCGACCGGCTCGGCGACACCCCCGCCCAACTACTCACCGACCTCGGCGACCTGCTCGCCCAGAACGTCCTGGCCGAGGCCCTGTTCGGCTGCGTGTGCACGGTCGCCGAACCGGACCGCAACATCGTCTGGCGCTGGTTCACCGAGCCCGCCGTCCGGGAGGCGTACCCCGCCGAGGAACGCGACCCGCTCGGCCGCCTGCACGTCGCCGAACTGCGCGCCGCCGCCACCCGCCGCGGCTTCGACCCGCCCACCCGCGCCCTGCTCGACCGACTCACCGCCGCCAGCCCCGAGTTCACCGCCCTCTGGCAGCACCACGAGGTCGCCGTCCGCCGCACCAGCCGCCTCCGCGTCCTCCACCCGGAGATCGGCCCGATCGAGTTCGACTACGAGCTGCTCCAGACCCAGGCCGCCGACCAGCGGCTGCGCCTGTTCACGCCCCCGCCCGACTCGACGGACCCCGGCCCGCTGGAACTCCTGCGCCTGATCGGACCGCGGACGGCGCACCGCAGCCACCGCCTGCCCGGTTGACGGCCAACGGCCAACGGCCAACCGTCAACCGTCAACCGGCCGGGTACGCCGGAACGGCGGTGCGTCAGCCCGCGTACGGTGCCGCCACCGCCAGCACCCCGGCGATCCGCTCGGCGACGGCCGCGCCGTGCGGCAGCGCCCGCACCTGCGGCGAGCGCCAGGCCGGACGGACGCCGCGCACCGCCAGCAGGTGCACCACCCGCAGGGTGCGCAGGGTGTTGGAGACCTCGGCGGGCACCGGCCCCGGCTCCCCGGTGGCGAACACCTCGGCCACCGCGTCCAGCCAGCCGACCGCCTGGCGCTCCGTCAGCTCCGGCCGGGTCAGGGTCAGGGCGAGCGCGTGGCCGAGGCGGTCGTCCTCCATGGCGTCGAAGACGTGCCCGGTCGGGGCGAGCAGCCGGGCCGCGCCGAGCACGGTCAGCGGCTCGGGATCTACCTCCGGGTGCTGCCCGAACGCGGCCAGCAGGTCCGCACCGTGCGCGACGGCGTGCAGCCAGCCCAGTTGCGGGTGGTGGCCGCGCAGGTCGGTCTCGGCCGGGTACCAGCGGGCGAAGGCGTCCGGCCACCCGGCCCGCAGGGTGCCGGTCCGCAGCACGGCGGCCAGCACCAGCGGGGCGAACGTCCGGGCCTGGACCTCGGGATCGGTGAAACGGGCCGCCATCGCGTCGCCGAGCGCCAGCCGGCGCTCCTCCGGCAGCCCCGGCACCCAGCCGACCAGCCGGGGATAGGCGAGCCCGTCGCGCACAGCCGGATCGGGCGAGCGCAACGCCGCGCTGACGGCCGCCAGTTCGGCGTCGGAGGGGTCGTCGTCGGGAAGCGCGGTCCAGTCGATCACGAACGATCACCCTAGTGCTCCGGCCGGTCACGACGTCGAGGAGTGCGCGCCCATTGGTGCCGGCCCGGTCACGTCAAGATCCGGCACCCAGGGCACGATCGTTTCAGCCGACCGGTCGAGCAGCCGATGCCGCCGTGGCTCGGCTCGCCCGGCCGGGCGGACCGGCGGTCACTTTCGGCCGCTCCAGTCGGCCACGGACTCCCACAGGGGGTACTCCTCGCTGCCCAGCAACTCCTGGCCAAGGCGGTACTCGCCGGCGAGCACCGCGGTGAGGAATGCGGCAACGCCGCCGGGGAAGAGGTCCCACTGCTCCAGGTCCTGGATCCAGACGACAACGGGCCACCGGTCGGGGTCGGGGTCCGCGGTGAGCCAGAAGGTGTGGTTGCCCCGGTTGTCCCCGCCCCAGGGCAACAGGCCCCCCGGAGTCGGGAACATCTCGTGGGGTGGCCGATCGGGAGTTTCCGGGAACATCGGTTCCTCGTGGACCAGTTCGACCTCTTCGTAGGCGCGGGCCGCGTAGTCGCGGAACGTCTCGAAGCCGCCCCGGTCCAGCCGCGGGATGCAGATCCCGAAGTCGAACCTGATCCTGATCTCCCCGTAGGTGTCCACCAGCCACCGGTAGTCGGCCGGGAAGAGCAGACCGTTCAAGGCCGCCGCACTGCCCTCCCACGGCACCGGGACCGGGCTCGTGGACGGCGCCCCCAGAATCCCACCGAGCCGCTCCACCGTCATGCCCGTCAACCTCTTCCCTGGTCCAGGTGCCACACCCCGGCAGCTCCCTTGAGTGTGTCAGCCGCTCGGGCGGAACCGAGCGGCAGCCCGGCCAGGCAGGACGGGCCGCGCCCGGCAACCAGTACGACGGGGGCTTTGCGGGACGGCCCGCAGGCGGCCGACGGCGATCGTCGCAGCTCCGGCGGCCGGTCGGCCTTGCCTATGCTCGCCCCATGGCACTCGAATGGGAACAGATCATCGTCGACTCCGCCGACCCCGTCGCCCTCGGGCGCTGGTGGGCCGAGGCCCTCGGCTGGGTGGTGGTCGACGAGACCGAGGAGATCGTCGAGATCCGGCCCGAGCCGGACCGGCTGCCGGGGCTGCTCTTCGTGCCCGTCCCCGAGGGCAAGACGTCGAAGAACCGGCTCCACCCCGACTTCCGCCCCGACGACCAGGCGGCCGAGGTCGCCCGGCTGCTCGCCCTCGGGGCCCGGCGCGCCGACGCCGTGCAGGACGGGCAGCACTGGGTGACCCTCCTCGACCCGGAGGGCAACGAGTTCTGCGTCCTGAGCGCGCCGCAGGGCTGAGCGGAGCCGGACACCGAAGCGTGGCGGCCGACGGCACCCCTCCGTCCCGTCAGCCGCGCCGGTCCTCCACGTGGACGGCGCGCAGCTCGGTGCCGTCCCGGTGCCGCTTGGCGCGCCCGCACATCCCGACGAAGAGGTCGTCCCGCCCCTGGGGCTCGTCCGGCCCCACATAGGTCAGGACGTCCTGGTGGTGGCCGGTGACCACCCAGCCCGCGCCGTCCTCCAGGTGGATCACCCCGAAGTCCGCCGCGGGCGAGCCCACGTGCACCGGCCCGAACTCCCGGAGGAGCCCGGTGGCCTGCTCGGCCAAGTCGCCCTCGGGAGCCGTCAGCACCACGCACGTGCCGTGCTCGAACAGGACCCACGACTTGCCCGGGTCGGCGAGGAGCCGCCGCCAAACGTCAACGAGTGTCTCGGTGTTCATGACGCCCAGCCTGCCGCACCCCACCGACACCCCTCCCGCGCTCACCCGGCCCCGAACTCCCCCGCCCGCACCCCGGCCACGAACACCGACCAGGCCCCGGCCGCGAAGACCAGCGCCGGCCCCGCCGGATCCTTCGAGTCCCGGACGGGAACCACCCCGGGGAAGCCGTCGGCCACCTCCACGCAGTTGCCCTGGCAACCGCTGAAGCTGCTCTTCCGCCACACGGCGCGGCTCAGGTCCATGTTGTCCCGGTCGGTGCGCATCACTCTCGAGTTCCTTTGCCTTCTGGGCGGCCGGCCGAAGCGAGGCCAGCAGCATCGTGCCCCCGTCCGAGAGGAGACACTGCCCGCCGGTGGCGCACCGCACACCCGCAGAACCCTTTCAAACATGCAAACTTCATCATCCCCGACCGCAGGTACGGCGGATCAGACCTCGCCGAACCGGCCGGCCTTGGCGGCGGCGACGAAGGCGGAGAAGCCTCCTGCGGTGAACACCAGCGCAGGGCCCTCGGGGTCCTTGGAGTCACGGACCGGCACGACGCCGTACATCTGAACAAGGTTCAACGCCGTCTCGACGCACTGCCCACCGGAACCGCTGTAGCTCGACTTGCTCCAACGCGCGACGCTCAGGTCAGGGAGAAGGGTCATCGTTCCAGTTCCTTTCGTACGGCACGGACCGTCGCCATCGAATCGGCAACGGACGGCGCGTCAGCCTGCATGCGAGCGTAGTCCTTGGACCATTCCCGAACAGTGGAGACATCTCGTTCGAGGTGTCCTTGCTTCATATCCTCCACATAGCCGACCTGCATGTGGTTGGGAAGGGTGAGCAGGGTCAGGCAGTGGTGGAACGGGCGGCGAGTGCCGAGACTGAAGGGCACCACCTGAATGATCATATTCGGCAGCTCGGCCAGTTCTTCGATGCGCTGTAGCTGCGGAATCATCACTGCAGGGCCGCCGACCTGCCAACGAATTGCACTCTCGTCCATGACCACATGGATCATGGGTGCCGGTTGACGGGTGAGCGCCGCCTGCCGGGCAAGGCGAAAGGAGAGCCGCTCGGCAGCCTGTTCGGTCGAAATGTTGCCACGCGAGACTCCACCGGCAAGTTCGATCTGTGCGTACTCCGGGGTCTGTAGCAGTCCCGGAATGATGCCGATCTCGAAGAGTCGTAGCTCGGTGGCCTTCGCCTCACACTCGGTGAACTCCGGAAAGCCTTCGAACAGCGCGGTGTGCCGGATGTTCCAGTACAGGAGCGACAACGTCCCGCCAGTCTCCAGCACCTCATCCGCCCTGGTCACGGCATCGATGTGGGGAATCCTGCTCGCCCGCTCGAAGCAGCCGACATAGGTACCCGTGACACCCAGCAACTCCCCGAGCTGGGCCTGCGTGAGCCCTTTCGCCTCGCGCGACCGCCGGAGCTGGACTCCGAACGCATGCGCGGGAGAGATGGTGGGGTCAAGATCCTTCTTGTTCACGGCAGTTGCCCCCAACTGAAATACCAAGACTGTCCGGTTCAGATGGTGGCGGTCCGTCAGCAATATCGCAACTATGGATACACGGACGGTCACACACCGTTCGCATCCTCCGTCATGCCTTCCCGAGGCCCCGCCATGCCTGCGTGCACCCCGGGAGGCTCCCACCGCTGTCGAAAGGCCCTGAACCGTGAGCACCTCCGCCGACCTCCGCGCCGCCCTGGTGGACGGTCTCACCGGGGACGACGCGATCACCGACCCCGCGTGGGAGCAAGCCGCGCGGGCCGTGCCCCGGGAGCTGTTCGTCGGGTCGTACTTCGAGCCGGTACCGGGGTCCGGCCCGACCGAGTACCGCGCCGTCTCCCGGGACGAGCCCGGATGGCTGGAGGGCGTCTACGAGAACCGGACCCTGATCACCCAACTCGACGGCTGCATCAGCCCCGAGGACGTTCCCGGCGGCACGGTGACCGGTATGCCGTCCTCCTCGTCCACACTGCCCTCGCTGGTGCTGCGGATGTGGCACCAGCTCGGCGTCGAACCCGGGCACCGCATCCTGGAGATCGGCACCGGCACCGGCTACTCGACCGCCCTCGGCGCGCACCGGCTCGGGGACGGCAACGTCACCAGCATCGAGTACGACCCGGCGGTCGGTGCCGCGGCCGCTGCCGCCCTCAAGGCCGCCGGGTACGCGCCCCGGTTGCTCGTCGGGGACGGGCTGCTCGGCGACTCGGACGGCGGGTGGTACGACCGGCTGATCGCCACCTGCGCGGTGCGGTACGTGCCGTACCCGTGGCTGCACCAGGTCAGGCCGGGCGGGAAGATCCTGGTCACCCTCTCCGGCTGGTCCCACGGCTACGGCCTCGCGCTGCTCACCGTGACCGCGCCGGGCGAAGCACATGGACGGTTCCTGCCCGGCGGCACCAGCTTCATGACCGCCCGACCGCACGACCGGCCGTCCCGCCAGAGCATCACCCTGCTGCCCGGCGACGAAAGACCGACCCGGATCGACCCCGCGACCCTCGGTACCTGGACCGGCAGTTGGGTGGCCCAACTCGCCGCGCCCTCCGCCGAACGGATGGGAGCCGGCGAACAGCAGATCCTCATCGACACGGCCACCGGATCGCAGGCCCGAACCGCCCCCGGCCCCGACGGCGGGTGGACGGTCACCCAGCGCGGACCGCTCCGGCTCTGGGACCAGGTCGAGGACGCGATCGACACCTGGAGGTCGGCCGGCGCACCGCACCAGCAGGGCTTCGGCCTCACGGTCTCGGCCACCGGCCAGCGCGTCTGGATCGACACCGAGGACGGCCCCGGCTGGCACCTGCCGATCTGACCACGGCCCGCACGCACCACCACGGAGCACCAAACGATGACGAGCAACGAAAAGCCTTACCGGAGCGCCAGGTTGACGATCCGGGTCTACCGGGTGCGGCCCGACGGGGGTCGGACGGAGGTCTCTTCCCGCACCTGCAACGAGGACCAGCACCTGCCGCTGGTCTCGGCGCTGACCTGGCCGGCCTGCGCCTGTCCGCGCTGCGCCGCCGCTGTCGCTGAAGTGGCCTGAACGCACCGAAGAAGGGATTGCAAGTGCTGTACACCGGACAGCCGTTGGTGGCCGTCGACGTCCTGCAACGGTTCCTGCGCGGCGGGTTCGCCGACTCCGAACGGGCCTCGGACTCGCTGGAGCGCGCCTTCCGCGCCGCCCGCCTCGACCCGCCGCCCGGCCTCTCCCCGGTCTACCGCGAGGACGTCGCACCGGAGGCCGCCGGCCTGGCCCTAGGCTATGCCGGGCTGCCGTGGGCGCAGCGGCTCGCCGAAGCGCTGGTCGAACTCGCGCTGCTACGTGGCGAGTTCACCGCCCCCGTCCGGACGGCCTCACCCGAACTGGGAGCCGCCTCGTGAGCGGTGACACGCTGCGGCAGCGCGCCTGGGAGATCGCCGAACAGCTCGCCAGGGCCGGCGGCACGGAAGCCCGGCTCACCGTCGTCCCGGGCGGCTACCGCGTCGAGCTGACCATCCACCGCCCCGCCGACGGAACCACCGACCACCCCGACGACCACCACGCCGTCCTCAAGGCCCTCGCCCTGGGCGACCGCTGGGGCCACACCTACACCCCGCCCTCCCGCAACAACGGCACCCCGCGCGAAACCGTCTGGAGCGAAGTCCACCACAACCAACCCACTCGGCAAGGCAGTTGATGCCGGAGGCCCGCTCCCCCGTCCGGGTGGACGAAGGGGCGGGCCTCGCGGCCGGCGTCCCGGCAGTGGGGTGGCGGGGGGGCAGGGTGCGGGAGCCGTCAGGGTGCGGGGGTCGTCAGTGGTCGGCCTTGCCGCCGCGCACCACGCAGGAGGCGCTGTTCTCCCAGCCCCAGCCGTCACCGTCCGGGTCGGAGGAGGCGGAGGCGCAGTACGGGTAGCCGTTCGGTGCGGTGGTGGCGGTGGCGCCGGTGTCGGCCTTGCCGCCCCGGACCACGCAGGAGGCGCTGTTCTCCCAGCCCCAGCCGTCACCGTCCGGGTCCGAGGAGGCGGAGGCGCAGTACGGGTAGCCGTTCGGCGCCTTGGTGGCGGTCGCACTCGGAGTGGGGGAAGCCGAGGCCGTGGGCGTCCCGCCGGTGTAGACGGTGGCGCGCTTGGCGGTGGCGGCGATGCCGTTGGCGCCGTTGAAGAAGCGGTTGCCCCAGGCGGTCAGCGAGTTCTTGTCGAAGTTGTTGACCAGGTCGAGGTATTCGACGCCGCCGCCGTTACCGCTCCAGGACCAGCCGAGGTAGCCGATGTTCTGGGCCTGGGCGGTGGCCATGATGGCGTCCTCGTCCGGGTCGCCGTCGCTGTGCTGGGCGCCGAACTCGCCTACCACGATGGGGAGCTGGGCCGAGGTGTAGGCGTTCAGGTAGTCCTGGACCTTGGCGGCGGTGTTGTAGACGCCGTACATGTGGATCGAGAAGATCGTGTTGCGGTCGGGGTCGGCGGCGAACACCGAGGCCGCGTTGTCGCGCATGGTGCCGGACCAGTCCTGGCCCCAGTTCGGGCCGTCGACCATCAGCGCGTTGTGGATGCCGGCGGCGCGGACCTTCGTGATCGCGCTCTTGGTGGCGGCGGTCCAGGAGGTGTAACCGCTGTTGCCCCAGGGCTCGTTGGCGATGTTGACGACGACGTGGTTCTCCTGGCCGACGAGCGCGCTCCTGTTGTCGACCCAGAACTGGGCGGCCGCGTCGAGGGTGCCGGCGGCGGCGTCCTCGCCGTAGCCGGTGGCGTCGTGCACCTCCAGCACGCAGATCACCTTGGCGGCCTTGCACTGCTCGATCAGCGCGGTGATCTGGGCGGTGCTGGTGCGGGTCCACCGCTGGCCGTCGGCGAGGACGACCCGGACGGTGTTGGCGCCCCTGGACGCGATGTCGGCGATCGCGGTGGTCTGGCTCGGATACCAGGCGTACGCGTGGTTGACGCCGCGCATGACGAACTGGTTGCCGTTCGCCTCGTAGACGCGGCCGTTGCTGACGTGGATGCCGGAGGTGGCGGCCTCGGCGCTGCCGGGGGTGAACCCGAAGACGGAGAACAGCAGGCCGAAGACGGCGGCGACTGCCGCGCCGACAGCCGTGAGCGCCCTGCGGCTCGGCGGCTTTTCCATGACTCTCCTCTGCGTGGGGGGTGGGGAACGCGGCCGACCCGGCACCCCGCCGCGAACGGCCCCCGAGGAGGCGGAGGCGGCCGGGCGGGCGGTGGAGGGAGGACGGGCGGCTGCGGCGACAAGGTCTTGGCAACGTTGTCTGCGGGATCCTGACACGGCACACCAACCCGGTCAATGCCTTGCGCTTAACCGATTAACTCGGCACTCAAGCTAGCGATCTTGCCGAAATACCCCGGCCAGGAAGTAAAACGGTCAAGTAAAGAGAATCTGACACTCGGTCAGCTCGCGCCGCCTCGCTAGGCTGGCGGCGTGACCACGACTTTCAGCGAGCCCTTCCTCCGCACCGCCGAACACCACGCCGCCTGGGGCGCGGAGCAGTTGGAGGCCCTGGGCCGCGTCCTGCCGGACGCGCCGTGGACGGCCGACCTGGAGCAGGGCGTCTACCGGAGCGGCGGGCTGACCCTGCGGGTCGGGCTGCTCGGGACGTTCGACCCGGCGGACGGGTCGTGGCTGTGGGGCTGGGCCAATCCGGGCTTCGCGGAGGCGCCCGTGGCGGCCGCCGCGTCCCGGATCGCCGAGTTCGGACGGGCGTACGGCGTACCGGAGTTGGCGGAACCGGGGGTCGACCTGTCCGACTTCCCGGACCCCCGGCACGCGGCCGAGGCGCTGGCCTTCACCGGCATGGGCGTGCTCGGCGCGCCCGGCTACATCGGGCAGGCGGCCGGGCCGGAGACCCGGGTGTACTTCGTGCCGCAGGACCCGGCCCTCCGCCCGGCACCGCTCGACCCGGTCACCGTGCCGCGCATGCTGCTGACCGGCGCCGGGCTGTTCGGGCACGACTCCCGCGCCGTGGTGCGCGGCTACTTCGGACACCACGGCGCGCCCGTGACCGAGGAGCCGGACGCGATCACCGCCCAACTGCCGGGCCGGCACAGCGTCCGGGTGTCGTTCGACCCGCAGGGGCGGATCGCCTCCGTCGACGGCGTGCTCGGCGGCAACTGAACCCAACAGCGGCTGAGCTCAACAGCAACCGAGTCCGGCGGCAACCCGGCTCCCCGCCAAGTCAGTTCACCCCTCCGCAGCGGTCTCCCCGCCGCCCCCGCCTCCCCCGCCGCCCCCACCGCCCCCACTGCCCCCGCCGGTCTCGGCCGGCCTGCTGGAGAGCACCTCGCGCCCCTGCTCGGCGGCGCGCAGCAGCATCTCGGAGAGGTGGTCGAGGAACCGGGCGACGCTCTCCAGCCGCGCCCCGGCGGGGGTCGCCGAGCCGAGGACGGAGACGCCCTGCCGGGCGGTGGCGGCCACCGCCGAGTTGGAGCGGGCGCTGGTCACGGCGGACTGGTACCAGATCTCGTCGTCCACCACGTAGCTCTCGCGGCGCCGCTCGTCGCGCTCCCGGCGGATCATCGACTGCTCGTCCAGGAAGGCGACGGCCTTGGAGACGGACGCCGGGCTGACCTCCAGGCGGTGGGCGAGCTCGACGGCGCTCAGCCGGCCGGAGTCGGTGAGCAGCAGGGCGGCCAGCACCCGGGCCGGCATCCGGCTGAGGCCGGACTGCATGAAGACGGTGGTGATCGCCTCCTCGAAGCCGGCCATCGCCTCGGGGTCGCGCCCGTCGGCCGGACGGTCGGCCGGGCGCGGGCCGCGGGCCGGGGCGGTCCGGCGCTGGGCGCGGTGCTCGGTGGCGCGGTGGGCGAGGTCGGCCCGGTAGCCGGACGGGCCGCCGTTGCGCATGACCTCGCGGGTGACGGTGGAGGTCGGCCGGTCGATCCGGCGGGCGATCTCCGCGTAGGCGAGGTCGTCGGCCAGCCCGAGGGCGATCTGCTGGCGCTCCTGCTGGGTGAGCCTGCCTCCCGGCATCGGGGCCCCCTTCTGCGGTGTGTGGCGTTTCCGCACCCAGCATAGCGTTCACCTTCATTCCATTGCAACGCGGCCACTCCCTGACGTTGCGTTAGGCGTCGGATCGTTGCAACGATTTTCCTGCTCCCACCTGCGGATACGCCTTTCGATTGCAACAAGCACGTTGCCCAATCATTGAACGCAACGTAGCGTTTCCAATGTCAGAAACGACGCGGCGCACAACGGACCGTCGCCGCACACCCACAGGGAGCACCCCATGCAGAAGTTCGCCACCCCCGCCCCGGTCACCGTCGTCCTGGACGTCCCGGCCGGCCTGGTCCGCTTCATCGCCGCCGACCGCGCCGACACCGTGGTCGACCTGCGGCCCGCCGACCCGGCGAAGAGCCGCGACGCCAAGGCCGTCGCGCAGACCGAGGTCAGCTACGCCGACGGCGTGCTGCGGATCGTCACCGGCTCCGCCGGGCACCGCCTGCTCGGCCCGTCCGGCGCGCTGGACGTCACCGTGCAGCTGCCGTCCGGCTCGAAGGTCGAGGCGAAGAGCGCGGACGCCCGACTCCGGGGCGTGGGACGGCTCGGCGACGTCTCCTTCGAGAGCGCCCGGGGCGCCGTGAAGCTCGACGAGGCGTCCGCCGCCAGCCTCACCCTCCAGGACGGCGACATCGAGGTCGGCCGCCTCACCGGCCCCGGCGGGTTCAGCACCCAGCGCGGCGACCTGACCGTCACCGAGGCGGTGCACGGCGCGCTCGAACTGACCACCCTGTCCGGCTCGATCTCGGTCGGCGTGGCCCGCGGCGTCTCCGCCTCGCTGGACGCCGGCACCGCCCACGGCCGCATCCACAACGCGCTGCGCAACGCCGACGACACCCCGGCGGTCACCATCCGCGCCACCACCTCGAACGGCGACATCTCGGCCGCCACCGCCGCCTGACCGACCGCCACCCCGCACCGCCCCGTCCCACCCCGCACCGCCGCACCGCCCAGCACCGACCTCCACCCCACACCCCCAGGGAGCACCCCATGACCGGCCTGGCCATCGCGGCGAACGGGCTGCGCAAGTCCTACGGCGACAAGACCGTGCTGGACGGCGTGGACCTCGCCGTCCCCACCGGCACCGTCTTCGCCCTGCTCGGCCCGAACGGGGCCGGCAAGACCACCGCCGTCAAGATCCTCTCCACCCTGATCCGCCCGGACGCCGGACAGGCCACCGTCGGCGGCCACGACCTGGCCGCCCACCCGCAGCGGGTGCGCGCCGCGATCGGCGTCACCGGCCAGTTCTCCGCCGTCGACGGCCTGATCACCGGCACCGAGAACATGCTGCTGATGGCCGACCTGCACCACCTGCCCAAGGCCGAGGGCCGCAAGGTCGCCGCCGAACTGCTCGCCCGCTTCGACCTCACCGAGGCCGCCGACAAGCCCGCCTCCACCTACTCCGGCGGCATGAAGCGCCGGCTCGACATCGCCATGACCCTGGTCGGCGGGCCCCGGATCATCTTCCTGGACGAACCCACCACCGGCCTCGACCCGCGCAGCCGCCACGGCATGTGGCAGATCGTCCGGGAGCTCGTCGCCGACGGCACCACCGTCTTCCTCACCACCCAGTACCTGGAGGAGGCCGACCAGCTCGCCGACCGGATCGCCGTCCTGCACAACGGCACCATCGCCGCCGAGGGCACCGCCGGGGAGCTCAAGCGCCTCGTCCCCGGCGGCCACGTCCGGCTCCGCTTCACCGACCCCGCCGCCTACCGCGCCGCCGCCACCGCGCTCGGCGAAGCCGCCGCCGACGACGACGCCCTCACCCTCGCCGTTCCCAGCGACGGCAGCCAGCGCGCCCTGCGCTCCGTCCTCGACCGCCTGGACGCCGCCCACGCCGAGGCCGAGGAACTCACCGTCCACACCCCCGACCTGGACGACGTCTTCTTCGCCCTCACCGGCGCCCCCGCCGTCCCGGCCCAGCCCACCACCACCGCCGCCAACGCCCTTGAGGAGAACGCCCGATGAGCAGCCCACTCGCCCTCGCCGTCCGCGACTCGTCCACCATGCTGCGGCGCAACCTGCTGCACGCCCGGCGCTACCCGTCGCTCACCCTGAACCTGCTGCTCACCCCGGTGATGCTGCTCCTGCTCTTCGTCTACGTCTTCGGCGGTGCGATGAGCGGCGGCCTCGGCCGCTCCGCCTACGTCACCTACCTGGTGCCCGGCATCCTGATGATGACCATCGGCTCCACCGTGATCGGCACCGCCGTCTCGATGGCGACCGACATGAACGAGGGCATCGTCGCCCGGTTCCGCACCATGGCGATCCACCGCGGCTCGGTGCTGTTCGGACGGGTGGCCGGCAGCGTGCTGCAGTCGGTGGCCAGCGTGGTGCTGGTCGGCGCGGTCGGGGTGGCGATCGGCTTCCGCTCGCACGGCGCCACCGCCCTGGAGTGGCTGGCCGCGTTCGGGCTGCTCGCCCTGGTCGCGCTGGCGCTGACCTGGATCGCCGTCGGCATGGGCCTGGGCAGCCCGAACGCGGAGGCGGCCAGCAACGCCGCGATGCCGCTGATCCTGCTGCCGATGATCTCCAGCGCCTTCGTCCCGCTGCACTCGATGCCCGGCTGGTTCCAGCCGATCGCCCAGTACCAGCCCTTCACCCCGGCGATCGAGACCCTGCGCGGCCTGCTGCTGGGCACCCACATCGGCAACAACTGGTGGATCGCCCTGCTCTGGTGCCTCGGCCTCACCGTCCTCGGCTACCGCTGGTCCCGGGCCCAGTTCGACCGCGACCCGCAGTAGTCCGACCGGCACCGCACCGGCCCTTTCGACGGCACGTCAAACCGCCTCTCCGCCACCGGATACCGGTGCACGGGACGAGGTGAAGGGATGACGGGTCGTCGAAAGGGCCGTTCCGCGTGCGCGCCCTCGAACCTCCGGGCCGCCGGACCCTCGCGCCCGGCAGATGCCGCGCCGACCCGACCGGAGCGGGAACGGTTGGCGGCGGGTGCCGTGGAGGCGAGCGCGGTGGAGGTGGGTGGCGCTGCGGCGCCGGGAGTCGGCCGCCCGGGCGCCCGGGCTCGGACCGCCGCCGCCGTTCCGACCGGGACCTTCGCGGGGAGCCGCCCGGCTGCCCGGCCCCGCGAGATCACGGGACGTCCTGGAACGGCCGGCGCGTACGCCGCCGACTCGTACTACGGGTGAACTGCTACTGCTGGCACGGGTGTTGGACGAGGGGACCCCGCCGCCACCGGTACCTGGCTCCGGCCGCCGGCCCGCCCCACCGCCGGTGGGGGTCGGGGCACCGACCGGCCCGGTTCAGGTTCAGTGGGCGGCCCCCTGGGTCCAGACCGGGTCGAGGGCGAGCGCGGTGAGCATCTGGCCGTCCAGCGCGGGCGGTCCGGCGTACAGCTCCTGGCCATGGCCGGGCAGCGGGAGGGTGCCCGACTCGGCCGTGACCATGGTGCCGTCGGTGCGGTAGAGGAGCGCCTGCCAGACCTGCGGGACCTCCGGCCCGTACGACGGGAGGGTGAGCAGCAGGATGCTGCCGTCCGGCTGCTTGATGACGCTGCAGTACGGGACGGTGCACCCGGCCGGTGCCCGGCCGGCCGTCCCGTGGCTGATGGTGATCTGCACGGTGCCGGTCTTCGACCCGTTGGCGATGGTGTACCCGGCGCCGATCGAGTCGTTCCCCCGGAGGCTTTTGGTGAGCTGCTTCCGCGTCTCCTCGGGGAGGTCCGGGTTGACGGCGAAGCTCGGTTCGTCGGTCCGGGGGTTGACCAGGAACGGCTCGCCGACCGCCTGGTAGCCCGCCGGGAAGCGGCTCTTGAGCAGCGCGGCGACCTCCGCCCCGGTGGTCGGCCCCTGCTTGGCCGCGCTGCCGGACGTCGCGGATGCGGAGGCGGAAACGGAGACGGACGCGGACGCGGTGCCCTGGCCGGCCGGGCCCACGGCGGTCTCCGCCGACCCGCCCGAGAGGGCGATCCCGCCGAACACCGCGATCGCGGCGACGGCGGCGACACTGCCCGTGACGGCGGTGGTGCGCAGCCCGCGACGGCGGCGGCCGCGGTGCAGCAACTCGGCGACCGGGGCGGGCCCGGCGGGGTCCTGGCTGTCGACCAGGTCCCGCAGGGCGCGGGACATCTCCTGGTGTTCGGTGTCGTTCATCGGGTGACACTCTCCTGGTTCTTCTGGTTGCTCGTACGGTGATTCGACTGGTGCTGCGCGTACTCCCCCGCCCGCTCCTCGGCCCGGCTCCGGGCCAGGGCGGTGCGCAACCGGGCCATCGCCCGGGAGTGCTGGCTCTTGACGGTGCCGACCGAGCACCCGAGGACCTCCGCGGCAGCCTTCTCCGTCAGGTCCTCGAAGTGCCGGAGCACGACCACCGCCCTCTGCCTGGGCGGGAGTTCGCGCAGCGCGCGGTACAGCTCGTCCGCGGCTTCCATCCCCGCCCCACCGCCGGAGGGCCCGTCCGGCGGTTCGGCGATGAGCAGTTCCCGGCGACGACGCCGCCACCAACTGATGTGGTTGTTGACCAGCATCCGCCGCAGGTACGCGTGCGGGTCGTCGGACCGCATCCGCCGCCAGCGGACGTACAGCTTGACCAGGCAGTCCTGGAGCAGTTCCTCGCCCTGGTGCCGGTCGCCCGCGATCAGCGTCGCGGTGCGCAGGTGCTTGGGCCAGGCGGTCGCGACGAAATCGGCGTAGGTGTCGTCCTCGGTTTCTCGGCTCACACCGACCAGACGCCCGAGCCCCGGCGAAAGGTTGTCAGCGATTTCCCTGCCCGAACCGACCCCGGGGCCACCGGCGGCCCCGCCGTCGTGACGGGCCGACCGCACCATCTGCTGGACGTCGCGCAGCGGCCGACTCAGCCTCCGCCGGGGCCGCCCCGGTCCGAAACAGCAGGGCCGCCCCGACCCTCCGTACCGGCGCCCGGCGCGGCAGGATGGGCATGTGACCGAGAACGAGGCGGAACTGCTGCCCCTGCTGCGCGAGCTCGACGATCCGGAGTGGCTGGAGCGGCCCCGGCACTACGACCGCGACGGGATCGCGGCCCGCTTCGACGCCCTGCTGGCCCGGCTGGAGGGCGACTTCGCCACGGGCTGTGCGGCCTGGCGGGACACCCAGGACTCCAGTGAGTTCGGCCGCATCGTCGTTCCCGCCGAGGCGACCGTGTGCGGGGTCCGGATCGTGGTGTGCGTGAGCAAGTTCGGTTCGCTCGCGCTGGTCTGCGCGGACAATCCGGGTGCTTTCCTCGGCACGGACGAGGCTCGGGCCGAGGGCGAGTTGGACGACGCCGATCTCACCAGGGTCGAACGGGCGCTGGACGATCTCGGCTACCCGGTGGTGGCCGAGGAACTGCTGGAGAGCGACTACCACGGGCCGAGCCGGCTGCCGAGCCACGTTCAGCGGCCGAGCTGGTGGCACCGCTTCTTCGGGATCTTCTGACCCCCGCTCCGGCGCCGCCCCGCCCGGGCCCACTGGCGCGGAACCGAACGACCTTCCCCCGCAGTCCTGTTGAGGACGGAGCGGCGCACCGACCGCCCGTCGGACGTGCCGCCGGGGGGCCGTGCCGTGTGGATGCCGCTGCTGTTCCTGCTCTGGCCGGCCGCCGCGACGGCCGGGGTCGTGCTGCTGGCGGTGACGGTCGGGTCGGCGCGGGACCGGCAGTGGCTGCGGGTGCTCGGGCTGCTGCTCGCCACCGCGGCGCTCGCCTCGCTGACCCAGCTGCTCTCCTCCGTCCTGCTGGCCGTGGGCGCGGCGACCGACGGCGGCACCGACTCGATCCCGCTGCCACCCTGCCGCGTCCCCGACCGAGTGGTCTCCGAGGGGACGGGCTACCGGATCGACGTGCTCCCGGTGGTCCGCTTCACCTGCGTGCAGCCCGACGGCAGCACGTTCGGCACCGACGAGATCCCGGCCGTCCTGACCCCGCTGACCGCCGGCCTGGCCCTGCTCTCGGCCGGCACCCTGTACGCGTCCCGGGGTCGGATCCGGGTCGGCTCGGGGTCCGCCCCGGATGTTCCGGAGCGGCCCGGCCGGAAGACTTCCCAGCGTCAAGGAACGTGATGGACAACGGGGTTGAGGAGTACGGGATGCGCGCGAGGACGACGCTGGGCAGGCTGGCGGGGGCGGCGGCGATCGGCGCGCTGGTGGTGTCGCTCACCACCGGGACGTCCGGGGCCGCGACGATCACGGTGCACCGGTCCGCGCCGGACCCGGTCGCGCTGCGCGCCTCGATCGCCGGCCTGCCGAGCGCGGAAATCACCAGCGCCGTGGTGCTGGTGGACGGCGACGGCGGCCGCTGGAGCGGCACTTCGGGGACGGGCGACCCGGCGACCGGGCGGCCGGTGAAGGCGGACGGGCGGTTCCGGATCGGCAGCATCTCGAAGGTGTTCACCGCCACCGTGCTGCTGCAACTCGCCGCCGAGCACCGGGTCGACCTGGACGGCACCGTCCAGCAGTACCTGCCGGGCACCCTCCCGGCCGAGTACCCGCCGGTGACGGTGCGCCAACTCCTCAACCACACCAGCGGGTTGCCCAGCGGCGGCGACCTGACCGCCCCCGACGGCAGCAGCGACGACGGCAGCGCCGCCTGGTTCGCCGCGCACGCCGCCGACCACTGGACGGCCCGGCAGGTCGCCGAGTCGCTGGCCGGGCAGCCGATGCGGTTCGCGCCGGGCACCGCCCAGCAGTACAACGGCGTCAACTACTACCTGGCGGGCCTGCTGGTCGAGCGGATCACCGGCCGGAGCTTCGCCGCCGAGGTCACCGACCGCGTCCTGCGCCCGCTGGGCCTGCACCACACCTCGGCGCCCGCCGCCACCGACACCGCGCTGCCGGACCCGACCGCGCACGCCGTCCTCGCCGTCCCCCGCCCGGACGGCGGCACCGGCCTGGCGGACGTCACCCGGCAGAGCCCGTGGCCGTGGGCCGAGGGCGGCATGGTCTCCACCGCGCCCGACCTGGACCGCTTCCTGTCCGCCCTGCTGCGCGGCGAGCTGCTGCCGCCCGCCCAGCAGGCCGAGCTGTTCGCCGTCCCGGACGTGCCGAACTTCCACAACCAGAACTGCGACATCGGCCCGACCACCGGCCGGGCCTGCTTCAGCACCGGCCTGATGCGCTTCACCCCGGCCCCGGGCATCGAGCTGTGGGGCAAGACCGGCAGCCGCCCCGGCTACACCAGCGCGGTGTTCGCCACCCGGGACGCCTCCCGGGAGCTGGTGCTCTCCTTCACCCCGACCTCCCGCCAGGGCGCCCCGTTCGCCGCCCAGTACCGGGTCGCGGCCGCCGCGTTCGACCTGCCCGCGCTGTGACAGCAGGTCAACTCCACTGCTCCGGCAGGCCGAAGGCCGCGAAGTGCTCGGCGCCGAGGAAGGACACCAGGCCGGCGATCCGCCCGTCGTCGGCCAGCTCCAGCACGGTGATCGACCAGGCGGTGTGCACCGCGTCGGCCGATGAGCCGAGGTAAAAGGCCACCGCTGGTTGGGAGTTGGCCACGACCGGGAGGGTCCGCCAGCTGGGGCAGCGGGTCAGCGGGACGGCGACGGCGAACTCCATGACGGCGGCCCGGCCCCGGTACCAGTGCGGCAGCGGCGGCATCGACCAGGTGACGTCCTCGGTGAGCAGCGCGACCAGGGCGTCGGCGTCCCCGCGCTCCAACGCCCTCCGGTACGCGGTGACGGTCTCCCGCACCCGCGCGTCGCCGAGCGCCCGCAGGGTCCGCCGCTGCTCGAACTCCGGCTCCTCGGACGAGAGTCGGCGGCGGGCGCGGGCCAGCGCGGAGTTCACCGAGCCGGGGGTGGTGTCCATCAGGTCGGCGATCTCGGCGGCGGAGAACCCGAGCACGTCGAACAGCAGCAGCGCGGCCCGCTGGTTGCCGGGCAGCTGCTGGAGCGCGGCGACGAACGCCAACTCGACCGCCTCGTCACGCTCGTAGCGCTCCGCCGGATCCCCCGGGGTGGGGTAGGGCCCGAGCCAGGCGGTCTCGGTGTCCGGCCGGCCGTCCAGGACGACCCGTTCGGCGGCCGGTCCGAGGTCGACGGGCAGCGCGCGCCGGCCGCGCCGCTCGACGGCGTCCAGGCAGGTGCGGGTGGCGACGGTGTACAGCCAGCCGCGCAGCGAGCTGCGGCCCTCGAAGCGGTCGATGCCGCGCCAGGCCCGCAGCAGCGCCTCCTGCAACGCGTCGTCGGCGTCGTGCACCGAGCCGAGCATCCGGTAGCAGTGCGCGTGCAGCTCGCGCCGCAGCGGGGCGAGCAGCCGGGTGAACGCGGCGCCGTCACCGCCCCGGGCGAGCGCCAGATCGTCCGGCTCCGGGGCCCGCTCCGGAGAAACCTCGCTCATGAGCGACGATTCTGCCGCACCGCGCCGGTCTCCTCCTCGAACGGCTTTCCTTTCCCGATCCCGATCCCGATGCCGTTCCCCATCCCGAGGAGCCCGTGATGACCGAACGCACCCCGCACACCGCCGCCTGGTTCGACCTGTCCTCCCCCGACGCCCCGCGCGCCCGCGCCTTCTACGCCGGCCTGTTCGGCTGGCCGGTGCACGCCGTGGACGAGACGGACGGGACGTACGCGCTGGTCGGCGACGACGGCGAGGGCCGGCCGACCGGCGGCATCGGACAGGCCGGCCCGGACGCCCCGTACACCGGTTTCGCCGTCTACTTCCGGGTGGACGACCTGGACGCGGCGCTGGAGCGCGCCGTCGAGCTGGGCGGCGCCCGCCGCCTGGAGCCGCACCCGGTGCCGGGCGGCGACCGCCTGGCGGTGTTCACCGACCCGGACGGCAACGCCGTCGGCCTGCTCGGCAAGTGACCGCGGCGGGGCCCGGACCGGCGAACCGGTCCGGGCCCCGCCCGCCGTACGGCGTCAGCTCGCGGCGAGCAGCTCCAGGGTGTCGATCACCCGGTTGGAGAAGCCCCACTCGTTGTCGTACCAGGCGACCACCTTGATGTGGCGGCCGTCGACCCGGGTCAGCTCCGAGTCGAAGATCGAGGAGGCCGGGTTGCCGGTGATGTCGGCGGAGACCAGCGGGTCGTCCGAGTACTCCAGCACGCCCGCGAGCTTGCCGGCCGCGGCCTCGCGGTAGGCGGCGAGCACCTCCTCGCGGGTGACGTCGCGGGCGACGACGGTGTTCAGCTCGACGATCGAGCCGACCGGCACCGGCACCCGGATCGAGTCGCCGGACAGCTTGCCGTCCAGCTGCGGCAGCACCAGGCCGATCGCCTTGGCGGCGCCGGTGGTGGTCGGGACGATGTTGACGGCGGCGGCGCGGGCCCGACGCGGGTCGCGGTGCGGGCCGTCCTGGAGGTTCTGCTCCTGGGTGTAGGCGTGCACGGTGGTCATGAACCCGTGCTCGATGCCCGCGAGTTCGTCGAGGACGGCGGCCAGCGGGGCCAGCGCGTTGGTGGTGCAGGAGGCGTTGGAGACGATGGTGTGCGCGGCCGGGTCGTACGCGTCGGTGTTGACGCCGTAGGCGAGCGTCACGTCGGCGCCGTCGGACGGGGCGGACACCAGGACCTTCTTCGCGCCCGCGGTGAGGTGGGCGCGGGCGGCCTCGGCGGAGGTGAACCGGCCGGTGGCCTCCAGCACGATGTCGACGCCGAGCTCGGCCCACGGCAGGTCCGCGGGGTTGCGCTCGGCCAGGACCTTGATCCGGCGGCCGTCGACCACCAGGGTGTCGCCCTCGACGGTGACCGGGCGGCCGAGCCGGCCCGAGGTGGTGTCGTAGGCGAGCAGCCGGGCCAGCGCCTTGGGCTCGGTCAGGTCGTTGACGGCGACGACCTCCAGCTTGCTGTCGCGCTCCAGCAGGGCGCGCAGCACGTTGCGTCCGATGCGGCCGAATCCGTTGACGGCGATGCGGGTCATGGGTGGTGCCCTTCTCTGCGGCTCTTCTGCGGCGTTCCTGCCGGGTGGCGTGCTTCCACTCTCGCTCGCCGGCAGGGCCGTCGGCAGTGGCGCCAGTGCCACGGTTCGCAAGGATCGTGCCAAGCCCGGGAGCGGCCTCACTCGCCCTTCGCGAAGGTCCGCCGGTACTCGCTGGGCGTGGTCCCGAGGATCTGCTGGAAGTGCGTGCGCAGGTTCGCGCCGGTGCCGAGGCCGGTCTCGGCGGCGATCCGCTCGACGCTGTGCTCGGAGCGTTCCAGCAGCTCACGGGCCAGGTCGACGCGGGCCCGCAGCACCCACTGCATCGGCGTGTAGCCGGTGTCCTCGACGAAGCGCCGGGAGAAGGTGCGCGGCGAGACGGCGGCGTGCCGGGCCAGCGCCCGCACCGTCAGCGGTTCGTCCAGCCGGTACAGCGCCCACTCCCGGGTGGCCGCGAACCGCTCGCCGACCGGCTCGGGCACGCTGCGCGGCACGTACTGCGCCTGGCCGCCGCTGCGGTACGGCGCGGCGACCAGCCGGCGAGCGGTGTGGTTGGAGGCGGCCACCCCGAGGTCGCCGCGCAGCACGTGCAGGCACAGGTCGATGCCGGACGCGGCGCCCGCCGAGGTGAGGACGCTGCCCTCGTCGACGAACAGCACGTTCTCGTCGACCCGCACCTGCGGGTACTTGGCGGCCAGCGCCCGGGTGTAGTGCCAGTGCGTGGTGGCCCGGCGCCCGTCCAGCAGGCCGGTCGCGGCCAGCGCGAACGCCCCGGTGGAGATCGCCGCCAGCCGGGCCCCGCGGGCGTGCGCGGCGCGCAGCGCGGCGACCACGGCGGGCGGCGGGTCGTCCCGGTCGGGGTGCCGGTAGCCGGGCACGAACACCGCCTCGGCCCACTCCAGCGCCTCCAGCCCGTGCGCCACGTGGTACGACAGGCCGTCCCCGCCCGCGACCAGACCGGGCGCGGCCCCGCACACCCGCACCTCGTACGGCATGCTGCCCCGGGTGGAGAACACCTGCGCGGGGATGCCGACGTCGAGCGGTTTGGCGCCGTCCAGGACCAGCACGGCCACCCGGCGCAGACGAGGAGCTGACATCCCCTCAGGGTAGGCGCCGTCCTGGCCGCGCCGTCCGGACCGTACCGTCCGGGCCGCGCCGTGGCCTCACCGGGCAGCACCGGAAGGGACGGGGACGGGAGCGGGAACGGACATCGCCGCGCGCACCGAGCAGTCACCCGAGCACCCGACCGACCCGGCCGACCAGACCCGCCCGGCCCGGTCCGCCCGGTCCCCCCGCCCCCGGTCGGCCCGTCAGTCGGCGATCCCCACGATCCGCCCGAAGGTCTCCGGGTCGCCGACCGAGCGCAGCATGCAGTGCGCGACGTCCGCCCGCGACACCTTCGTCCCGCCGCGCAGGTTCTGCCCGTACGCGACCCGGTAGCCGCCGGTCAGCGGCCCGTCGGTGAGCCGGGGCGGGCGCACCACCGTCCAGTCCAGGCCGCTGGCCAGCACCACGTCCTCCATCCGGGCCAGGTCCGCGTAGTGCGCGCGCAGCACCCGCTTCACCACCGGCGTCAGCACGTATCGCGTCAGCGGGCCCTCGCCCGGGTCGTGCCGCGGCGGGTGCGGCCGGTCCGGCGAGGGCACCGTCCCGATCGGGGCGGCGCTCACCACCAGCAGCCGCCGCGCCCCGGCCTCCTTCATCGCCGCCACCAGCGCCCGCGTCCCGGCCTCGGCGACCCCGGTGCCCGCCTTGCCCACCGCCCCGAGCCCGGACAGCACCGCGTCCGCCCCGGCCACCGCCTCCCGCAGTTCCGCCGCCCCGGCCCGCGCCAGGTCCGCCCGCACCACCCGCACCCCGGCCGCGTCCCCGAGCTTCCCCGGGTCCCGGACCACCACCGTCACCTCGTGCCCGGCCCCGAGCGCCTGCTCCAGCACCTGCCGCCCGATCCCTCCGGTGGCGGCCACCACGGTCAGTTTCATCGCTCTCTCCTGTCTTTCGGTCAGTTCTCTTCTACCGCAACGGAGTTGACACTCTGAAGCTTGTCCGGGTTGGTCACGAAGTAGATGTCCGTGACCTGCCCGCCGTCGGCCGCGAGGTCCAGCACCAGCACCGCGAACGGGGCCTCGCCGAGGAACAGCACCGCCGACGGGTCGCCGTTGGCGGTGGCCCAGCGCACCCGCACGTCCCGCGCCCGCTCGGCGCTGCCGACCAGCAGCCGGGCGACCTTCCCGCGGCCGCGCACCGGGCGCGCCCCGGCGGCGGTCGCCTTGCCGCCGCCGTCCGCCCAGAGGGTGACGTCGGGAGCGAGCAGGCGCAGCAGCGCGTCGAGGTCCCCGCCGCCGACGGCGGCGGCGAAGCGCTCGGTGGCCTGCCGCCGGACGGCCGGGTCGGCGCGGTAGCGGGGCCGCCTGGCCTGGACGTGTTCGCGGGCCCGGTGGGCGAGTTGGCGGACGGCGGCGGGGCTGCGGCCGAGGATCCCGGCGGTCTCGGGGTGGCTGTACCCGAAGACCTCGTGCAGGACGAAGACGGCGCGTTCCAGCGGGGTGAGCGTCTCCAGCACCACCAGCAGCGCGATCGACACCGCCTCGGCCCGTTCGCCCGCGTCCTCCGGCGTCCCGGCCCCCGTCGCCCCGGCCGGGGCGAGGAGCGGCTCGGGCAGCCAGGGCCCGAAGTAGCTCTCGCGCCGCCGGCTGATCTCGGCGCGCCGGGCGAGCGCGGTGTTCACGGCGGTGCGCACCAGGTAGGCGCGCGGGTGGAGGACCGGCCCGGCTCCGGCGGACCGGTGCCGCCCGGACCAGGCGAGCCAGGTCTCCTGGAGCACGTCCTCGGTGTCGGCGACCGTGCCCAGCAGGTTGTAGACCATCGAGAACAGCAGTTCCCGGTGGTCGGTGAACACCTCGGTGGCCTCGTCCATCCCGTCCGTCTCCTCCGCTGTCCTCTTCCGGCTGCACCCCGAGAGTGGCGGATCGGCCGGGGTGTGACACGGATCCCGGAGAACGGGAAAAAAGGGGCCCGCGCCGCCACCGGCGGCACGGACCCCTGCGCGAACGGACCGGACGGTCAGCCCATGCTCTTCTGCCCGTCCAGGGACTCCCGGATGATGTCGGCGTGCCCGGCGTGCTGGGCGGTCTCGGCGATGATGTGCATGACGGCGCGCCGGGCGGACCAGCTCACGCCGGGGGCGAACCAGGGCGCCGAGGGCAGCGGGTGCGAGACGCCCAGGTCGGGCAGGCCGGCCAGCAGCTCCTCGGTGCCGCGGGCCACCGCCTCGTACGCGGTGAGGACGCCGAGCAGGGTCTCGCCGGGCAGCAGCCGGAACTCGTCGGCGCGGGCCTGGAAGTCGGCCTCGGCCATGGCGTTGAAGTCGGGCATCGCGGAGGGGCCGACCGCGATGAACGCCGCCCAGGTCCGCTCCATCGAGGTGACGTGCTTGATCAGTCCGCCGATGGTGAGCTCGCTGGCGGTGGTGCGGCGGGCGGCCTGCTCGTCGTCGAGGCCGCGGGCGGTGAACCGCAGGAAGTGCCGGACAGCACGGAGTTCCGCGATCAGGTCGGCGTGCTCGGGGGTCGGGCCCTCCACGACGGCGGCCGGGTACTGGCCTTCCGCGGCCTCCGCGGTCCCGGCGCTCTCAACGGTCTCGACGTTCTCGACGTTCTCGACGTTCTCAACGGTCTGGACGGTCTGGATGCTCATGGTGTCGCTCCTGATTCCCCGGTCACGATGCGCTGTCCTGCTCGCTTCGTGTTCCACGCTACGGGCCATTGCGGCCACTTTCCGTCCGCAATTGTCGGAGGATGGGATCCATGGCCGACACCAGCGCCCGCACCCTGCGCCTGATCACCCTGTTGCAGTCCCACCGCTTCTGGCCCGGCGAGGAGCTCTCCGCCCGGCTCGGCGTCTCCCCGCGCACGCTGCGCCGCGACGTCGACCGGCTGCGCGAGCTCGGCTACCCGGTCGAGGCCCGGCGCGGCGTCGACGGCGGCTACCAGCTGGCGGCGGGGGCCGCGCTGCCCCCGCTGGTGATCGACGACGAGGAGGCGGTGGCGCTGGCCGTCGGCCTCCAGGCGGCGGCGGACAACGCGGTGGAGGGCATCGCGGAGGCTTCGGTCCGGGTGCTGGCCAAGGTGGTGCAGGTGATGCCCGCCCGGCTGCGCCGCCGGGTGGAGGCGCTGCGCACCGTCACCGTCCCGATGAGCTGGCGCACCGACACCGCCGCCCGGATCGACCCGGCCGCCCTGACCGCGGTGGCCCTGGCCTGCCGGGACACCGAGCGGCTGCGCTTCCGGTACGAGTCGGCCGACGGGACCGCCACCGAGCGGCAGGTCGAGCCGCACGGCCTGGTCCGGCTGGAGCGCCGCTGGTACCTGGTCGCCTACGACCTGACCCGGCAGGACTGGCGCACCTTCCGCCTGGACCGGCTCACCGCCCCCGAGCCGACCGGCGCCCGCTTCCTGCCCCGGGCCCTCCCGGCCGCCGACGCCGCCGAGTTCGTCCGGGCCGGCCTGCGGGGCCTGCCCCGCCCGCACCGGATCGAGGTGCTGGTGGAGGCCCCCGCCGCGACGGTCCGGCAGCGGATCGGCGCCTGGTCCGAGGTCGAGGAGGCCGGGGCCGGCCGCAGCCTGGTCCGGATGAGCGCCGACTCCCTGGAGTGGCCCGCGATGGCCCTCGGCTCGCTGGGGGCCGACTTCCGGGTCCTCTCCCCGCCCGCACTCACCGCCCTGCTGGCCGCCTGGGGCGAACGGTTCACCCGCTGCACCGGCCCCGACGAACAGGCAGAATCGGGGCGGTGACGACTCAGCAGCTGCTCACTCCCGCCGAGGCCGCCGAACGCTCGGGGTTCAGCCTGGACACCCTGCGCTACTACGAGCGGATCGGCCTGCTCACCCCCATCACCCGCGCCGCCAGCGGCCACCGCCGGTTCAGCCCGGACGACATCGGCTGGCTGGGCATCCTGCGCTGCCTGCGCGACACCGGCATGCCGATCGCCGACATGCGCCGGTACGCCGAACTCGCCCGCGTCGAGGGCCCGGAGAGCCTGCTCGGCCGGATCGAACTGCTGGAGCGGCACGACACCGCCGTCAACGACCGGATCGCCCTGCTGGAACGCCAGCGCGCCCACCTCCGCGACAAGATCGACTACTACCGGAGCGTGCTGCCCGCCGACTGAACCAGCCCGCCCGCTACGGCGTCACCACCGGGAAGTCCGGGTCGAACTCGTCCAGCAACTCCCAGTACCGCCGCAGCAGTTGCCCGTCCCCGTCCAGCTCGGCCGCCTCCGCCGCCGCGGTCTGCCCGAGCAGCACCCCGGCCAGCACCGCCTTCGGCCCGGCCACCGTCAGCCCGACCGTCCCCCAGGTGCCCGACCGGGCGTTCAGCACGCCGTGGCGCACCCGCATCGTCCAGGTCTCGTCCAGGTCGGTGAACCGGAGGGCGATGCCCAGGTCGGCGTCGGCCGCCCGGTCGCCGACCAGGTGCACGGCGGCGAAGTCGAACAGCACGTCCACCGGCATGGCCAGCACGGTGTCCGGGCTGGCGGTGGCGAACCGGGCCGGCTGCACGCCCTCGCGCAGCTCCTTCGCGGCGGTCAGGTAGATGCCGCGCCACTGCGGGCCCTCCGCCTGGTAGCCGAGCTGCTCGTACGCGTCCGCCTGGAGCTCGCGGGCCTCCCGGTGCTCCGGGTCGGCGAACACCAGGCTGTGCAGCAGCTGGGCCGCCCACCGGTAGTCGCCCGCCTCGAAGGCCCGCCGGCCCTCCGCCAACACCTTCTCCGCGCCGATCAGTTCGACGTACCGGCGGGCGGTCTCCACCGGCGGGTGCGGGTGCAGCGAGACCGGGTCGCCGTCCCACAGGCCCAGTTCCTTGTGGAACACCGCCCGCACGTCGTGGTGCAGCGTCCCGTGGTAGCCCCGGTTGTGCCAGCGCCGGCCCAGCGCCTCGGGCAGCTCGACCTGCTCCGCGGCCTCCAGCGGCGTGGCGCCCCTGTTGGCCAGCCGCAGCGCCTGGTCGTGGATGAACTTGTAGGTGTCGCGCTGCGACTCCAGCAGGTCGACCACCGCGTCGTTCCCCCACACCGGCCAGGTGTGCGGCCCGTAGTGCACCTGCGCGGCGTCGCCCCAGCGCTCCAGCGTCTCGTCCAGGTAGCGGGCGAAGTTGCGGGCGTCCCGGGTGCGGGCGCCGCGCAGGGTCTGGACGTTGTGCAGGGTGTGGTTGGCGTTCTCCGCGCAGGTCAGGGCGGCCAGTTCGGGGATCCAGATGTGCATCTCCTCCGGCGCCTCGGTGTCCGGTGCGTACAGGAACTCGAACTCCAGGCCGCCCAGTTCGCGCTTCTCCCCGGTCCGGGTGATCCCGTCGGTCGGCGACAGGTACGACACCGTCACGCCCGGCACGGTCTGGATCCCGATCCCGCAGGTGACGTGCCCGCGCGGGTCGAGGTCCAGCAGGCTGCCGAACGCGTACGAGGCCCGCCGCGACATCGCGTTGCCGGCAATCACGTTCTCGCCCAGCGCGTACTTGTCGAAGGACTTCACCGTTCCCGGCGCGACGATCGGCACCCGTCCGGACGCCACCTCCTCCGCCGTGACCACGCCCTTCACCCCGCCGTAGTGGTCGATGTGGGTGTGCGTGTAGACCACCGCCGCGACCGGCTTGTCGCTGACGTGCTCGCGGATCATCGCCATGCCCTGGGTGGCGGCCTCCACCGAGGCCATCGCGTCGATCACCACCAGCCCGGTCGGGCCCTCCACCACCGTCAGGTTGGCGATGTCGTTGTTGCGCACCTGGTAGACGCCGTCCACCACCCGGTAGAGCCCGCCCTTGCGGATCACCCGCGACTGCCGCCACAGGCTCGGGTTCACCGTGTCCGGCGCCTCCTCCCGCCCCTCCAGGTAGTCGAACGCCGCCGGGTCGAAGATCACCTCCCCGCCCCGCCCGTACAGCCTGTCCGGCAGCGGCGCGATCAGCCCCCGGTCCGCGTCCGCGAAGTCCCGCCGGTCCTCCATCGGGTACCGCCCCACCGCCCCCCGGTTCACCGCCGCCGTCTCCCCCGTGGCTTCCTTGCCCCGGTACGCCATCCCCATCACCCTCCATCACTGAGCAGCCGCACTCCCCCGCCACCCTCCCCACCCCGCCCCGCCCCGGCAAAGCCACCTACGCCGTCCGGGGGACCTCGCCCCCTGGGCAGCCGCCCTACTCGGCGGTAGGGTCACCGGCACGCTCGGGCTGGGTGATCTCTCGGAGGGTTGCGGTGGAGTACGGCGAGTACCGGCGGTACGACGCGGTGGGGCTGGCCGCGCTGGTGGCGGGCGGGGAGGTGTCGGCCGGGGAGCTGCTGGAGACCGCGATCGGGCGGGCCGAGCAGGTCGGCGGGCGGTTGAACGCGATCGTGCGCCCGATGTACGGGATCGCCCGCGCGCGGGCGGCGGGCGAGCTGGGCGGCCCGTTCGCCGGGGTGCCGTTCCTGGTCAAGGACCTGATCCAGGACTACGCGGGCCTGCCGACCGGCAGCGGCTGCCGGGCCCTGCAGCACACCCCGGCGGCGGCGCACAGCGAGTCGGTGCGGCGCTGGCTGGACGCGGGGCTGGTGGTGTTCGGGAAGACCAACACGCCGGAGTTCGGCAGCAAGGGCGTCACCGAGCCGGAGGCGACCGGCCCGGCCCGCAACCCGTGGGACACCGGCCGCACGCCGGGCGGCTCCTCGGGCGGTTCGGCGGCGGCGGTCGCCGCGGGCGTCGTCCCGGCGGCGGGGGCGAACGACGGCGGCGGGTCGATCCGGATCCCGGCGGCCTGCTGCGGCCTGTTCGGGCTGAAGCCGGGCCGCGGCGTGGTCCCGGCCGGTCCGGCGGCGGCCGAGCACCTGCACGGCGCGGCGACCGACGGCGTGCTCTCGCGCAGCGTCCGGGACAGCGCCGCGATGCTGGACGTGCTGGCGGGCGCCCCCGACCCGGCCGGCCCGTACCTGCCGCACCGCCCGAGCACCCCGTACGCGGAACAGGCCCGCCGCGCCCCCGGTCCGCTGCGGATCGGTTTCAGCACCCGCTCCCCGCTGGGCACCGAGGTGCACCCGGAGGCGCTGGCCGCCGTCGCGGACGCCGCGGCCCTGCTGGAGGGGCTCGGCCACCACGTCGAGGAGGCCGGCACCGGGATCGACGAACGCGGCCTGGCGCTGGACTTCCTGGCCATGTGGGCCACCGAGACCGCCGCCACCGTGGACGAGGTCAAGCGCCTGACCGGCTCCGGCGACGCGGGCTTCGAGCTGGACACCCACGTGCTGGCCGCCGCCGGCCGCCGGATGCGCGCGCCCGCCTACTACGCCGCCCACCGGCGCTGGAACCTCTACAACCGGCAGCTCGCCGCCTTCCACGCCCGCTACGACCTGCTGCTCACCCCCACCCTCGCTCAACCACCGGTCAGGACGGGCGAGTTGGACACCCCGCCGGCCGTCCGGGCGCTGGCCCGGCTGCTGCTGCCGCTCGGCCTGCTGGGCCTGCTCAGCCGGACGAAGGCGTACGAGGAGGCGGTGATCACCAACCTGGCGCCCGTCCCGTTCACCCAGCTCGCCAACATCACCGGCCGCCCGGCCGCCAGCGTCCCGCTGTACCGCACCCCGGACGGGCTGCCGCTGGGCGTGCAGTTCGTGGCGCCGCTGGGCGGCGAGGGCGTCCCA
>NZ_JBHUWH010000007.1:0-52810 GCF_042670125.1 Kitasatospora sp. NPDC057198
TCACCTCGAGGCCGGCCCGCCGCAGAGGCCGGTACACCTTGCGGTCACGCTCCTGAATACCCATCGACCCATGTTCTACCAGGGGCCAACAACCCTCGGCCCGCCAATTTCCTCCACCTCTACGTGATCGCCCGGACAGCTCCTAGGTCAGTGATCAAGCTCGGCCTTGCTTATTAAACCCAGTATCGGTTCATTGTGGCGCCACTGCAGCGGTATCTACCTCTGGGATAGCATCTCTGACCATTACGTCGAGGTAGAAGCCCGGTAGACCGAGGCGGGTCGTGAGGTCAGTCAGATGTTGCCTGGCATAGGGGTAGATCATGAAGGCAGCCGCCCGTTCTCCAAAAAGGTGGAAGACGGCTTCTGGCAGCTCGGTCCCCTCAGCCACCAGGTAGCGAGCAGCTACGACCGTCGACGCCTCAGCAACAGGTTCGTCCTTATCGTCAACAAAGTGGCATTGGATCTGGAGCTGGTAGTCGACGAGGTTCTCGCCGACTGCCAGGCCGATCTCTGAGTTCACGCTCACCCGTGCGGGCAAGGCAGGACTCAAGCGGCGAGCATGCAACTCGGTCGCGAAAATAGTCTCTAGGCGAGTGCGATTGACCAGCTCGTTGTAGTCGGCTGGGCTGACCTGCACTCCTTCCCCGGTCATGCGGCAACCTTATTGAGTGGCTTGAACTCGGAGGGCGCAGGGAATGCCGGAGGTTTAGCCCCGCTGGGTACGGTGTGGGCGAAGCCCGAGAACCTCATCCCGTGAATATCGGGCTCGATGGTGATGTCCACGAGAAGGTGGCCATGCTTAACCGGAACGATCATGGCGTCGCTGTGAGCCGCCACGCTAGCTCGTGTAGATTTTTGGCGAGCGCGGATAAGCGCGCTATCGATGATCGCCATCTCGTCGCGCGTTGGGTACTCGAATCCGTCGTCGAGGCTGATACCCCTGAGCCACCGATTGACCTCGCTCCAGAGCCAAACATGGGAGCGACCTGCGGTTCCTTCGGGCAGTGGGAAGGGCGTCTTGCCTTGTCGGTCGCCGTTGATCCACTGGCTGACGTTCTGGCGACTGCGGCCAGTGCGCTGCGCGATTTCGGCGACACCGACCAAGTTCCTGTCGAGTCGCAGCACCTGCAGGTCCGATACAGCTCGTTCAATGTTAGACACGGCCTGCATTGCTGCGTCCGTAGCGTTGTCACCGGCGATCACAATGGTGAGCAGGTCAACGCCGCCGCCGCGGAAGAGCATGGCGTCCAGCTCGTTCTCAAGCGTCTCCACAGCGTCAGTGTCGTCGACACTAGTGCCAGATACAACGAAGGTGAGCTCGTAGTCCACGTGTCCCCCTCTCCTGGGGCCTAGAGTGGCAGACCTGTTGTCATTCGTCAACGCCAAAATACGGACAAACTGGTGCAAGGTGCAAAGTGAGAGGATGGTTACTCACTAGTCACGTCCGCCTGTTAGGCTCCGCTGCGGGGAGTCCTTCGGCTTCGGGCACCTGCTTGCGGCGTTGGTGACCTGCCGTGCCTTGGTGGTCGGAGACTTCGGAGTGCTGCCAATCGGGATGGTGGTGCACCCTCCGCCAGGGCAGGGGCAGTACAACCTCGTCCCATGCCCCTCCTTGTGGAGGGTCCAGCCCTTCTTGAGTAGCGGCTCGACTGCCTTGCGGATGTCTTTGTCCTTGATGTCCTTGGCGGAGAGTTCCTTGCCAACCACTAGGCCCTCCCCGCCTCAGCTTTGCCGACGAGCAAGCCGTGCCGAACTTTGATCGCGCGAAGAGTCGCGCCGAGGTGCTGACGTGCCACAGAGCCTGCTTTCTGGCCATGCTGCACCTCGGTAGCCTCGCTCACGAGTGCACAGCTCTGTCCAAGCTGCTCTCGGCAGCCATTGGAGTGATGTTACGCCTGTCATATGACGTCCTAATGCACCTGGCTGATCATCACATGGAGTGGTGGAGGGTCAATTTGATCTAGGGGCGACAGCACTCGGGAGCCTACGGGTCAACCTGTTTCATCCCCGCCAGTGGAGGTCGCGATCGATGTGACCATCCGGCGAGGATGAGGGCAACTTGCTGATGATATGGATCATGGGGGACGGATGCTCGAAGCTGGAGTCACGGTTGTCGACCCGACAATCATGCGGGCAGACGCGGTAGCTGTCATGGGTTGGTCCGGCCGCGCGTTGCACCAGATGCGCACCGGATGGGCCGGGGAGCACCGGTAAACTGCGGTCGACTGAAGTCGGATTAGAGTGGCAAAGTGGCAGAGTTTCTGCAGTTCAGCGACCAGCTCGGCGGCATAGGAGCACTGATTCCCAAGCTTAGAGCGCGAGTTCGATTCTCGTCACCCGCTCCAGCAGAAAGCCCCAGGTCAACGACCTGGGGCTTCTTCGTTGTCCGGGCCGATCCGACCTTGTCGTGCCAGATCTGCGTCAGCCGACGGCCGTCTCCGGAGGGGATTCCAGCAGCCGGTGGGTCTTGTCGCTGTTGTGCAGGATGCTGTCGGGGCTTGGACAGCCGGCTTGGGAGCCGCCGAAGGGGAGCCTGTGTATGGAGCCCCAGCGGTGCGAGCAGTCGGTTATGCCACTCGGCGTCCGAGGACAGCGGCAAGCGCCCGCTCGTGAACGAGGCCGGGGCGGACGAGGCGTGCGGCAGGCATCGAGCAGTCGACGATGGTGAGGTGATTCGCGGCTGGCGAGACCCCGCCGTCGAGGAGGACGGTCGCCCTGACACCGGTGGACTCCAGAAAACCCCGGACCTCCTCGGCCGTGATCGCCGGGCCCGGCGCGTCGGTACCCGCGTCGCCCGAGATGTTGACGGTCGTCGCGGCCACCGGGGTACGGGCTGCCGCCGCGAGGGCGCCGAGCGGGCCGGACGAGAGGGTGGTGAGCGCGGGCGACCCGACGGCGGGGTGGTGTTCGCCGATCTCGATACTGCTCCAGGGCAGGAGCATGGCGAGGTTGCCGGGCCAGAAGGCGTCGGCCAGTTGCCGGGCCTCGGGGTGGACGACGAACTGCTTCTCGCACTCCTCCAGGGAGGGGAGTACGAGCACGAGGGACTTGGTCCGGGGACGCTGCTTGCCGTCGAAGATGCTGTTGCAGGCGGCCGGGTTCGTGGCGTCGGCACAGATCATGTACCAGCGCTCGGTGGGCACGATGACGAGTTCCCCGGCTTCCAGCGCGCGGGCTGCGGCGGCGAGTTGTTCTGCTGGGATCGGTCTCACAGGTGTCCCTCCGTCTCGGGAGTCAGTGGATGGGCTCGGTACTGGCCCTGCTCGGCGTTCACGCCGCCTGCGGCAGTCCCTGATAGTCGAGCCACGGGTTCTGCAGCGCCTGCAGCCGTCGCCGCGCATGGTCGGGGTGCTCGACGCGGAAGTACGCCATGAGCCGGGGCTCGGGGCCGAGGTTGCGGCCGACGGGGTGGGGGACGAGGTGGTGCATCAGCAGCAGGTCTCCCGGTCGGCCGAGGAACGGGGTGCCGGCCCGGGTGTCGAGGTCCGGCGGGACCTGTTCGGTGATGCCGAGCGACCACTGGGTGCGGAACCACTCGGTCATGGCCAGGTGCCCGCCCGGCTGGTAGCGCAGTGCGCCGGCCTCCGGGTCGGTGATGTCGGACAGCACCACGCCGACGAGCAGCGAGAAGGTCCGCAGTTCCTCGGGGTCGAGGTGCGGGCAGGAGACGCCGTCCACGTGCATCGCCTTCTCCGGCCGGCCCTGTTCGAACTGGCCGTCGGGGATGCGGATCTGGAGTTGGACGGTGGAGACGGGCCGCACGTTGCCGAGCAGGTCCTGGGCGAGTTCGGCGGCCGGAGACTCGGCGAAGAGGGCGAGCAGGTCGAGGTGGCTGCCGAGTTCCGGGGCGAAGGTCCGCTGCGTGCAGGCGCTGATGAGTTCGGGGTTCATCGACTCGCGGTACCAGGCGGTGACCAGGTCGCGTGCCCGGGCGATCCGGTCGGGGGCGACGGCACCGCGCCTGATGTGCAGGCCGTCGCGCATGAAGTCGCGCTTCTCGTCTGAGCTGAGGGCCACTCGAACGCCGCGTCCGGCACACGCTCGAAATCGCCCGCGCCTACAGCGCGCAGAACCGCACGGACGAGGCGCTCGCCCTCGTCCTGGACGCCGAGGAACTCGCCCCCGAGCAAGTCCGCTACCACTTCATCCCGCGACACCTCGTCACCGCCTGGGTCCGCCAACAGCGAGGCAGACCGAGCCACTTGCTCGCCGGCGTCGCCCAACGGCTCAGCATCGTCGCGTGATCGCGGCGGACGACTACAGTCGTTGCCATGAGCGACTTCCAACCCGAAGAGGTCGTGGCCCAGCCCCGTACCGCCGCCGGCGTCCTCTTCTTCGACGAGGACGACCGCGTCCTCCTCGTGAAGCCGACCTACAAGCCCGGCTGGGAGATCCCCGGCGGCTACCTGCGCGCGGGCGAGACCCCGAGCGAAGGCGCCGTCCGGGAGGTCAAGGAAGAGCTCGGCATCACCCCGCCGATCGGCCGACTCCTCGTCGCCGACTGGGCACCCCACCCCACCGAGGGCGACAAGCTCCTCTTCGTCTTCGACGGGGGCATCCTCCCGGCCCGTGAGCTCGATCACATCTCCGTCGACCAGGTGGAGATCGGCGAGTACGCCTTCCACACCACGGACCAGCTCGATGAACTCCTCATCCCGCGTCTTGCCCGTCGCGTCCACGCCGCCTGCATCGCCCGAGCCGGTTCCGAGACGGTCTACCTGGAGCATGGTTCGACCCGTCCGTAGGGCGAGCCCGTCGCCCGTAGCCGAGTTGGTCCTGCGACAGCCTTCCACCCATTGGATCGAACGCTGTCGCAGCCAGTGCTACGCGAGCGCCGGAGTACTCAGAACACCGAGGAGAGCCGATCCGGCTGCCGGGGAAGCCTCGGCCATTTGCCGGAGCGCTTCGCCCGGCAGGTAGTGATAGCTCTGTGGCGGGTGGAACGTTCCGGCGGACCTCAAGGCGCTGAGGCTCTGTTCGCGGACCGGCAGCGGCTCCGGCTCTGGTTCCGGCTCCGGCTCCGGTGGGGCCAACTCCTCCGGTACGTCGATGCCTCCGTTGTGCCGGAACCCGGCGGCCCGTGCGGGGTGCCCCCTCGGCCGGGTGGCCCGCCCCGGCGGTGTTCCCGGGGCGGGGGTGGTGGGGGCAACTGGGCTGCGGTTAGCGGGGGTTGGAGCGGGGGCCTGGGCGCTGCGGGGCGCGCGGGAGGGTGCGGACGGGGCGGGCGAGGAGCAGCGCGACGGGGATCAGCAGGGCCACCAGGACGCCGACGGCGAGCACCCGGGTGGTGCCGAAGGCGTGCGCGGCGGGCCCGGCCAGGGCGGAGCCCAGCGGGTAGAGACCGACCGAGCCGGCCACCTCGTAGGCGTGCACCCGGTTGAGCACCTCGCCGGGCACCTGGGTCTGGACGGCCGTGGACCACATCACGCCCCAGACGCCGATGCCGGCGCCGACCAGCACCTGGGCGGCGGCGAGCAGCCAGACCGGGGCGTGCAGCAGGACGCCCAGCGGGTAGAGCGGGTAGGCGAACATGGCGACCGCGCCGGCCGCGAGCGGACGCCGGGGCCGGTAGCGGATGGCGAGCAGGCCGCCGACCACCGTGCCCGCGCCGAGGGCGCAGTTGATCAGGCCGAACGCGGTGGGGCCGTGGGCGGGGACGACCACGCCCGCGGCGAGCGAGAGTTGGGGGCCCCAGGCGAGGACGGCGTAGACCATCCAGATCAGGATGACGCTCCAGAGCCAGCTGCGGGAGCGGAACTCCCGCCAGCCGACGGCCAGGTCGTGCCGGAACGACTGCCCCGCGGGCGGGGCGGGGACGGCGCCGAGGCGCAGCGTGAACAGGCAGACCGCGCTGGTGGCGTAGGCGAGCGCGGACAGCGCCATCACCCAGCCGGTGGAGCCGAAGCCGACCAGCACGCCGGCCAGCGCGGGCCCGCCGAGGCCGGTGATCGCCTCCGAGGTGCGCAGCACGCCGTTGGCGCCCTGGACGTCGCGGGAGACCAGCGGCACGGTCGAGGAGGCACCGGGTTGGAACAGGGCGTTGGCGGTACCCGCCACGGCGAGCAGTGCGTACAGCTGCCAGAGCCGGTCGACGCCGTGCCAGAACAGGACGGCCAGCAGGACGTGCGCGGTGAGGTTGGCCAGGTCGGCGACGATCATCATCCGGCGGGCGGTGAACCGGTCGGCGAGGACGCCGCCGAACAGCACCAGCCCGGCGAACGGGGCGACCAGGAAGGCCATCGCGTAGCCCGCCGCGTCCAGGCCGCGGCCGGCCGAGAGCAGCCCGGCCGAGACGGCGACCGGGAGCATCGCCCAGCTGAGCAGGCCCGCGCTGCGGGCGGTGAAGTAGCGGCGGAAGTCGCGCGACCAGATGGCGGGTTCGAGGACGGCCGGGGGCGCTGCGGGTGCCGGGGGTGTCGGGGGCGCTGCGGTCGCCGGGGACGCGGGGGACGTGGGGGACGCGGGGGACGCGGGGGACGCGGGGGAGGTCGAGGAGGGGCCGGTCAGGTCGGTGGGCACGGCGGGGTCAGCCCTTCGGGAGGTCGGTGCGGGCGGCGAGTTCGGCGCGCAGCCGGGCGTTCTCCCGTTCCAGCAGGTCGAGCCGGGCGAGCCGTTCGCGGACCGGGCCCAGGACGTCGGCGAGTTCGCGCTCGGTGAAGCGCGGGGTGATGTGGTTGGGGCAGTTCCAGGCGTGCGCCTCGACGCGGACGGTGACCAACTGCTCGACCCGGCCGTCGGTGCGCGGGGTGGCGAGCCGTTCGGCGAGGGCGGGGTCCCGGTCGGCGGGGACGGCGGTGGCCCGGCCGAACACCTTGAGGCGGGCCTGCCGGGCGTGGTCGAGGAAGAACAGGGCGACCCGGCCGTCCCCGCCGCGCAGGTTGCCGGTGGTGAGGTACTGCCGGTTGCCGCGTACGTCGAGGTAGCCGAGGGTGTGCGGGTCCAGGACGTGGACGAAGCCGGGCGGGCCGCCGCGGTGCTGGATGTACGGCCAGCCGTCCTCGTTGACGGTCGCGAACAGGAAGCCGTCCAGACCCTGGACGAAGGCGGCCTCGGCGGCGCCGAGCGGCTCGGGTCCGCCGTCTGGCCCGCCGGCTGGCCCGCCGTCGGCTGTGCGCAGGCGGCGCTGGGCCGCGGCCGCGCTGCCCATCTCCTGCTGGACGCGGCGCACGGCGGGCGTGTACGCGAGTCTGTCGTAACGGCTCAAGGCGTCACCTCGGGGTCCGGAGGGGGGAGGTGCGACCACCGTAAGGAGCCGGGCTGTACGGGCGGCCGCAGCCGGACCAGAAGGAAGGGGGCGGGCCGGAGGGGCGCTGAACAGGGGAAACGCGGAGGGGCGGAAGTTCGGCGGAACTTCCGGGTCAGCGCAGGGGAGTTCCGCCCATCGCCCGGCCGAGGTGCAGCGCCTCCCGGCGGTGCCGGACGGCGTCGGCGTCGGCCCCGAGGGCGTCGGCGGCCAGCGCGAGCACCAGGAGGGTCCGGGCCTCGCCGGGGCGGTGGCCGGTCGTGCGGTGCAGGGCGAGGGCGTCGACAGCGAGGGCCAGGGCGGTGTGCGGCTCGCCGAGGCGGACGCGGATCCGGGCGAGGACGGTGAGCGCGTCCCCCTCGAACATCCGGAACCCGGCTTCGCGCGCGAGGACGAGGGCGTGCTCGGCTGTGCGCAGCGCGCCGCGCGGATCGGTGTCGAGCAGGGCGGCGGCGAGCCCGACCAGGGCGGCGGCCTGCGGGTGCCGGTCGCCCGCGGCCTCGGCCAGCCGCCGTGCCTCGCGGTACGCGGCCGCCGCCTCGGAGGGCCGACGTGCACGCAAGTGCGCGGTGGCCAGGGCGAGTTGGGCGTTGGCCTGGAGCGCCCGGCTGCGGACGGCCCGAGCGGTGGTGAGCGCGGTGTGGGCGAGCAACTGCCCGGTGGCGTGGTCGCCGAGGTCGGTGTGGGCAGCGGAGAGGCAGGTCAGTGCGACGGCCTCGCTGAACCGGTTGCCGTGGCGGCGGTGCACCGGCAGGGTCCCGCCGATCGAGCGGACCGCCTCGCCGGGGAGCCCGAGCGCCCGCTGGACGACCGCCAGATTGGTCCGGGCGACAGCCTCCCGGTCGGCGGGGGCGGTGGGGGCGGTGGCGGTGGGGGCGGTGGTGTCGGGGGCGGGGGCAGTGCGGCCGCCCAGGTCGCGGGCGGCGCGGGTGAAGTGCTCGGCGGACTCGGTCAGGCGGCCGAGCTTCCAGCAGATCAGGCCCAGCACGGTGACGTCGTCGGGGTGCGGGGCGTGCCGCCGTTCGACCGGGTGGTCGACATCAATCAATTGATTGGAGTCGGGGTGCTGATTGACGCCGCACAATGCGTTGATGTCGGCTGCTGCCGCCGCCGCCCTCGCTGCCCCCACCGCCCGGCCCGCCGCCAGCGCCGCCGCGTACGGGTGGAGCAGGCCGGGCAGCCGGTAGTGGCCGGGGGGCTGCTCGCGGACGAGGTGGGCGTCGGCGAGGCGGGCCAGCAGGGCGGCGGCCTCGGGGCGGTCGGTGGCGGCGCGGGCGGCGGCCTCCTCGGTGCCGAGACCGGCGGCGGGGGCCCGGCCGAGGAGGCGGAACATCCGGCGGGCGGGGGCGGGGAGGGCGCGGTAGGAGAGGTCGAAAGCGGCGCGCAGGCCGGCGCGCGGGTCGTCGGCGAGATCGAGCCGGACGAGCAGGGCCTCGCCGGGGGTGGGGCCGTCGGGGTCGGCGGGGTTGTTGGGGTCGTCGTGGCCGGTAGCGGTGGGGGCGTAGTCGGCGAGGGCGGTGCCGCGGGAGACCAGGTCGGCGGCGGCGATCCGCAGGGCCAGCGGGAGGCCGCCGCAGGCGTGGACCAGGCGATGGGCGGCGGCCGGTTCGGCGGTGACCCGGCAGGGGCCGAGGACGGTGCCGAGCAGCAGGGCGCCCTCCGCCGGGTCGAGGGCGTCGAGAGTGAGGCGGTGGGCGCCGTCGGCGGCGAGCAGGCCGGTGAGCCGGTTGCGGCTGGTGACCAGCACGGCGCAGCCGGGGGCGCCGGGGAGCAGTGGGCGGACCTGTTCGGCGTCGCGGGCGTCGTCGAGGACGATCAGCAGTCGACGGTCGGCGAGCAGGGTGCGGTAGAGCGCGGCGGCCTCGTCCGGATCGGCGGGCAGCCGGTCGGGCGGAGTGCCCAGGGCGCGCAGGAAGCGGGCGAGCACGTCGTCCGGGTGCGGTGCGGGCCGGGTGGAGTGCCCGCGCAGGTCGGCGAAGAGCTGGCCGTCCGGGAAGCGGTCGCGGTGCCGGTGCGCCCAGTGGGTGGCGAGGGCGGTCTTGCCGATGCCGGGCGGGCCGGTCACCAGGACGAGCCGGGGACGGCCCGTCAGGTCGCCCGGGGCGGTCGGGAGGAGTGCGTCGAGTTCGCGCAGCTGTTGGTGTCGTCCGATGAACTGTCCGGTAGAGGAGGGAAGTTGTGCGGGCTTCGGGGGAGCGGTCGGGGCGGCCGGGGTGGACGGCCCGCTTGCGGAGGGCCCCGGCAGGCCGGGCAGGCCGGGCAGGACGCGCAGGCCGGGCAGGCCGGGCAGGCCGGACAGGTCGGACAGGCCGCGCAGGACGCGGAGGTGGGCGTCGTGGAGTTCGGGGCCGGGGGTGACGCCGAGTTCTTCGTCGAGGCGGGTGCGCAGCCGGGTGTAGGTGTCGAGGGCGGCGGCCTGGTGGCCGCTCGCGGCGAGGGTGAGGATCAGCCGGGCGTGCAGGGCCTCGTGCAGGGGCTCGGTGTGGGCCACCTCCCGGAGCAGTGGGACGGCCCGGTCGGGGCGGCGCAGCAGCAGGGCGGTGTCGGCGTGCAGCAGGGCGGCGCGGACGCGGCGTTCGTTGGCGGCGACCGCGGCGGGGTGCCGGCGCAGGGCGGGGTCGGCGTCGGCGAGGACGGGGCCGCGCCAGTGGCGCAGGGCGCGGGCGAGGTCCTGGTGGGCGGCTTCCGGGTCGGGGGCGTGCCACAGGCAGGTGGTGCGGGCCATCAGGTCGTCGAAGCGGCCGAGGTCGGTCCGGTGCCGGGGCAGGCCGAGCCGGTAGCCGGTGGGGGTGCGGACGACGCCGGACGCGGGGTCGTCGGGGTCGTCCGGGTTGAGCAGGCGGCGCAGCCGGCTGACGTGGGTGTGGAGCAGGCTCTGCTGCGAGTCGGGCGGTCCGGCGGGCCACAGGGTGTCGGTGATCTCCTGCCGGGTGGCGGCGGCGGGGTGGGTGAGGGCGAGCAGGCCGAGCAGGCGGCGCAGGGTGGGGCTGCCGATCGGTACGGTGTCGCGGCCGCGGCGCAGCAGCAGCGGGCCGAGCAGCAGCAGGGTGGTGCCGCGGCCGGTGCCGGGCGGGCCGTCGTTCCGGGCGGCGGCGGCCCGGAGTGCGTCGGCCCGCGGGCCGGTCAGGGCGAGCGCGTCGACGAGGCGTTGGACGGTGCGCTCGCGGGGCCGGCGGACCCGGTCGTGTTCGAGGTCGCGCAGGGCCCGGGTACTCAGTCCGGCCCGGCCGGCGGCGGTCTGCTGGCTGATCCCGGCGCGGGTGCGCAGTTCGCGCAGCAGCGCCCCGAAGCCGGCCGGTTCAAGACCGGCCGGTTCAAAGCCGGTCGGGTCGGAGCCGACCGGTTCGAAGCCGGAGGGGGCAGAGGGGGCAGAGGGGTTGGAGGGGCGGGCCGGTTCGGCCGGTTCGTGTTCCGTCATGACGCCTCCTCAGTTCCCGACGATCAGTGTGGGCTGCGCCCGCGGACCCGGGCAAGGCGGCCGGAAGGCCCCTGGGAAGGCGGGTGAAGGCTGCATATGCTCTGTGGCGTCAAGATCGCTGGGGGAGCGGTCAGTTCGAGTGGAACACGGTCTGGAGGCCGCGGTGAGTGTCTGCGTGATCGGTGCGGGTCTGTCGGGTCTGGCGGCGGCGTACGCGCTGCGCGAGGCGGGGCTGGACTTCGTCTGCCTGGAGAAGTCCCCCGGTGTGGGCGGGATCTGGCGGCGTTCGTCGGCGGGCGAGCCGGGACCGGCGTACCGGGCGCTGCACCTGAACAGCGCCAAGCAGCTGACCGGCTTCGAGTCCTTCCCGATGGGGGAGGAGCTGCCGCTGTACCCGAGCCACCGTGACATGGCGCTGTACCTGCGGGAGTTCGCCGAGTGGGCGGGGCTGCTGCCGTGCATAGAGCTGCGTACCGAGGTGGTGTCGGTGCGGGCGGACGGCTCGGGGGCGTGGACGGTGGTGAGCCGGGACGCGGACGGGGTGGAGTCCGTCCGGACCTTCGACCAGGTGGTGGTGGCGGCGGGGCACCACGACGTGCCGCTGCTGCCGGATCCGCTGCCGGCGGGCGCGGAGTCGTTCACCGGGCGGATCCTGCACTCGATGGAGTACGTGGACGGCGCGGAGTTCGCCGGGCAGCGGGTGGTCGTGGTGGGGCTGGGGGCCTCGGCGGTGGACATCGCGGCGGACGTGTCGCGGCACGCCGAGCGCACGGTGCTCTCGGTGCGCAACGGCCAGCACGTGGTGCCCAAGCAGCTGTTCGGCATGTCGGTGGACACGATCGCGGTGGCGCCGTGGTTCAGCTCCAAGTCGCTGACGGAGCAGCAGGAGTTCATCGAGGAGGCGCTGCGGGTGGCGCGCGGCCCGCTGACCGAGTACGGCCTGCCGGAGCCGCCGAACCGGATCTTCCAGTCGCCGGTGACGGTCTCGGACGAGATCCTGCCGCGGATCCGGCAGGGCGCGGTCCGGCCGCGTCCGGGCATCGAGTCGCTGGCGGGGGCGGAGGTCCGCTTCACGGACGGGAGCGTGCAGGACGCGGACGCGATCGTGTTCTGCACCGGGTTCGGCTGGACGATGCCCTTCCTGGAGGCGGACCACCCGGCGGGTGGGCAGGGCCCGGTGCGGCTGTACCGGCGGGTGGTGGACCCGGACCGGCCGGGGCTGTACTTCCTGGGCCTGATCCGCCCGGTGGGCTCGATCACCCGGCTGGTGGAGGCGCAGGCGCGCTGGGTGGTGCGGCTGGTGCGGGGCGAGTCGGTGCTGCCGGACGCCGAGGTGATGCACAAGGAGGTCGACGGCTTCCTGGAGGGCATCGGCCGCCGGTACGGCCTGTCGGCGGGCGCGTCGGTGCACGTCGACGTGAACGGCTACCTGGAGCAGTTGGCGGGGGCCTAGGGGCTCGTGCCGGCCGGTCGGCGCCCGGCCGCAGCGGAGGGTTCCTCGGGAGGTCCGTGATACAGGGGGTCACGGGGTCTCCTTCGGCAGCTGCGGCCGTCGGTGCCTGTACGTCGTCGGTGCCTGTGCGTCGGTGCCGGGGTGTCGCTGCCTGTGCGCCGTCGGTGCCGGTGTACCGGGAGGGCAGGGGCGCCGGGAGGGCAGGGGCAGGAGGGCCGGCCGGCCGGTCAGCGGACGGGGCGCGGTCCGGTGGGCCGTTCGTTGGGCCGGCGGACCCGGTACGCCTCGGAGGACAGGTACGCGGTCAGCCGGGGGTCCTTGCCCTGCTGGTGGACCATGGCCAGATAGGCGATCAGGCCGACGCCGTCCTCCAACCGCCGCGGGGTGAGGGCCTCCAGGGCGGCGCGGAGCGGTTCGGGGGCGATCCCGTAGCGGGGCAGCAGCGTCTCGGCGCGGCCGAGCACCTCGCGGTCGTCGCGGGCGTAGTCGCGGACCGGGACGTGCAGGGTGAAGCCGCTGGGGCGGTCCGCCGCCTGGTCGGTGAAGGAGTGGCAGGTGAGCACGGGGCGGCGGTCGAAGACGCCGTCGCGCCCGGGGGGCAGTCCGGTGGCGGTGTGCAGGAACGCCTCGGTCTCGGCGGGCGCGGGGCCGCCGTCCATCCGGTTGAGCGTTCCGACGGCGGAGGCCCGCAGCCGGTGGTGGGCGGTGTACACCTTCAGCCGGGGGGTGTCCCAGTCGCCGAGGTCGAGGGCGAGGAACAGCAGCCGGTCGGCGGCCGGCAGGCTGTCGTACGCCCGGTGGTGGCCGAGCCGGCGCAGGGCCTCGCGGACGGTGGCCCCGGCCCGGTCGGGGCCGGAGGCGGCGGGGTTGAGGTACGCCTTCATCCGGGGGGTGCCGCCGGGGGCGAGTTCCAGGGCGGCCCAGAGCGCGAAGTCCCCCTGCGGGGCGTCGGGGAGGAAGAGGTCCTGGACCAGGTCGAGCTGTTCGGTGGAGATGCCCCAGCGCCGGGCGAGGCCGTGCAGGGCGCGCAGGCCGAGCCGGCTGCTCTCGGCCAGGGTGCCGAAGCCGCTGGAGGGTTCGAACAGGAAGCGCAGGGTGGGGGAGGTGCCGGGGGAGAAGGAGAGCGAGAACTCGACGGGGGTGTGGTCGTCGGAGAGGAAGGTCGGGACGGCGGGCGGCAGGTCGAGCGAGCGGCGCACCACCGGTCCGAGCGCGTCGGTCAGGGCACGGGTGTATTCGGCGGAATCGCCCGTGTCCAGGCCCACCAGTTCGCACAGGGAGAGCAGCTGACGGGCCGTGTGGCTTCCGACGGTCCGTCCGGAATGCGCGGGTGGCAACAGAAATGTCCCCCGGCGGTCGGGCCGGGGGACATCGGTGCGGTGGGGAGGGCCGCCGAGGGCGGGTGGCCCGGGAAGGAGCGGGCTGCGGGTCTCGGCGGCGTCTCTGGATATGCGGTCCATGACACCCTCCTGTTCTCCGGTCATCGGCGCCATGGCATATGGCGCGGGCATTCGCGCTGATTACCCGGGTTTTTCAGGATTTATGCAGAAATCATGAACATATAAATGTTGCCAACGTCACCTGGCCAACCAGTTGAGGAACTGGCTCCAACGCCCCACCTTCTCGGTGGGCTGCGCGGACTTGGCGGGCTGGACCCGGGCGGCGGTGTCCTCCGGCCGCTCCTTGCGGTCCGGGGTGAAGCGGACCGGCAGCGAGACCAGGGCGCGGTTGAACGGGCCGGGCCGCCAGTTCAACGTCTCCTCGGGGACGGCGAGTTCGATGTCCGGCAGCCGGTTGAACAGGTTCTCCAGCGAGGTCATGGCGATCTGCCGGGCCGGGTCCTTGGACGGGCAGGCGTGCGGGCCGGCGCTCCAGGCCAGGTGGGCGCGGCTGCTAGCGCGCCGCTCGGCGGCCAGGATCGGGCTGCTGTTGGCGGCGGCGTAACTGACCATCAGCAGGTCGCCGGCCTCGACCTTCTGACCCGCGAACTCCCCGTCGGCGACGGGGTAGTGCGGGCCGAGGTTGGTGATCGGCGGGTTCTCCCACAGGGTGTCGTCGATCGCCTCGTCGATCAGGCCGCCCTGGTGCGCGTAGGCGTCGTGGGTGAGCAGCCGGTGCAGGGTGTTGCCGAGCAGGTTGCCCAGCGGTTCGACGCCGGCGCCCAGCAGCAGCGTGAGCTGGTGGGTCATCTCCTCGTCGTTGAGCTGGGCGTGGTGCTGCAGCAGCCAGGAGGTGACGTCCTCGCCGGGGCGGCCGCGCTTGAGCGCGATCAGCTCGCCGATCGCGCCGAACGCGACCTGGGCGGCCTTCTCGGCGTTGACGCCGTCGAACATGCCGGAGATGCCGAACATCACCCGGTCGCCGATGTCGGCGGGGCAGCCGAACAGCTCGTTGAAGACGAACAGCGGCAGCTGCTTGGCGTACGAGCTCAGCAGGTCGGCGGAGCCGCGGTAGCCGAACTGGGAGATCAGGAAGTCGGAGACCTGCCGGGTGCTGCGGGCCAGCCGGCGCTGGTCGATCCGGGCCATGCAGTCGGTGATGGCCTGGCGCAGCCGCAGGTGCTCGACGCCGTCCGAGAACAGGGCGTTCGGGCGGTGCAGCAGCAGTTGCAGCACGGGGCTGTCCGGCGGGATCCGGCCCTCGTTGAGGTCGCGCCAGCGCCGGGAGTCCCGGCGGTAGGAGGCCGGGTCCTGCAGCAGTTGCAGGGCCGCCGAGTACTCGGTGACCAGGGTGGCGTTCACCCCGGGGGCGAGCTCGACCGGAGCGCTGGGGCCGTAGTGCCGCAGGTAGTCGTAGTAGGACTGCGGGTTGGCGGCGAACTCGGCACCGTACAGCGGCACTCGGCCGCCGTGGGCCGGGCACCCGGGCGGGGGTACCGGGGCGGGGGAGTGAGCGTCCATGACTGCGTGTTGCTCCTAGCTGGCGCGGTCCAGCAAATAGCGGACGAGAGTGGTGAGTGCGGCGGCCGACGACTTCTCGTTGCGCGCGTCGCAGGTGACGACCGGGGTTTCGTCGAGCAGGTCGAGGGCCTCCCGCAGCGCCCGTTCGGCGCGTTCCGGGTTGCCGTCGAAGTGGTTGACGGCGATGGCGTAGTCCAGGCCGTACTGCTCGATCAGGTCGATGACGGGGAAGGAGTCGGCGAGGCGTTCGGGGTCGACCAGGATCAGTGCGCCGAGGGCGCCGCGGGCCATGTCCTCCCACATCTGGACGAAGCGGGTCTGGCCCGGGGTGCCGAACAGGTACAGCACCACGCGTTCGCTGAGGGTGAGCCGGCCGAAGTCCAGGGCGACCGTGGTGGTGGTCTTGCCCCGGACGCCCTTGAGGTCGTCGACGCTCTCGGAGACCCGGGTCATGGTCTCCTCGGTCGACAGCGGCTCGATCTCGGAGATCGAGCCGATGAAGGTGGTCTTGCCGACCGCGAAGTGCCCGACGACGAGGATCTTCACCGCGGTCTGGGTCGCGCCGCCGGAGACGTAGTCCTCGGTGGTCAGGCCGCGGCGGTCAGCCGAACTTGCGGGTGAGCCCATTGAGCACCTCCTCCAGAAGGTCCTTGTCGGCGTTCCGGGCCCGGGGGACGGGCGGCCGGGCCATCAGGCGGCCGCTCTCGGTGAGCGAGGCCAGCACGATGCGGACCACGCCCAGCGGGAGCCGGGTGTGGCCCGCCACCTCGGCGACCGACAGGTAGCCGGCCGAGCAGATGTCGAGCAGCCGCTCCTCCTCCGGCGTGAGCTGGGTGGGCCGGCGGCCCTCCACCGGGGCGGCGGTGACCAGGGTGATCAGGGAGAGCTCCTGGTCGTCGGGCAGCTCCCGGCCCTTGGTGATGACGTAGGCGCGGACTAAGTCCGCCGGCTCGAACTCGAGGTCCTCGCCGCCCGCCCTCACCGGCGGACCCCGAGGTCCTCGCGCGGCGGCGCCGCGAGGAACTTGCCGAGCTGGCCGACCAGTTGCTGCATCCGGAAGGTGATGTCCTGCATGTCGACGTCCGGCAGCGCGGAGACGCCGAGGTAGGCGCCGTCACCGGCGGAGATCAGGAACACCCAGCCGCCGTCGAACTCGACCAGGGTCTGCTGCCAGCGCTGGGTCGGGTTGTCGCAGAAGAAGCCGAGCGAGCGGCTGAGCGACTGCACGCCGCTCATCGCGGCGGCCACCCGGTCCGCGTTGTCCTTGTCGATGTCCCTGGTGCGGGCCATCAGCAGGCCATCGGCGGAGATCAGGACCGCGTGCAGGGCCCCCGGGATCTCCAGCGCGCTGTCGAGCATCCAAGACAGATCGTCGTTCACGAGAACTCATGCCCTTCACTGCTTGCACCGCGGGTGCTGGTCGTCTGGTTCGCGTCGTCCCGCTGGGTGGCGCGACCGGACCTGGTGCCGCGCTGGAAGGCCCCCAGGATCGCCGCGGTCTGCTCCCCGGAGCGGGAAGCGGTCTGCGCGGAGGCTGCGGGCGCGCCGTAGGGGGCGGATTCGGCGGCCGGGACGATCGCCATCGGCCGCTTGCGGCGGCGGATGGGCAGGCCGTCCTCGGTGGCGCCGAACGACTCGACCGCCGGGGGAGTGGCCGCGGCGGCGGGCAGCACGGCCGGCTGCGCCGCCGGTCGTGCCGCGGGGAGGGGCGCCTGGGCCGGGGCCTGGGCGCCCGGCTGGGCGGAGCCGGTGGTGGCGGCGGCGGGCGGCTGAGGGCGCCGCTCGGGCATGCCGGTCAGCAGCTCGTGCGGCAGCAGCAGCACGGAGCGGACGCCGCCGTACGGGGAGGAGGAGTCCACCGAGACCTCGAAGCCGAAGCGCTCGGAGAGCACGCCGATCACCGCGAGGCCGAACTGCGGGGGGTTGCCGAGGCCGGCCACGCCGGTGACCCGGTCGGTGGTCAGCAGCCGCTTCGCGCGGGCCCGTTCCTCGTCGTTCATGCCGACGCCGGCGTCGTCCACCACGATCACCACGCCCTTGGGCACGGTGCGGATGTTGATCTCCACCACGGTGTCGGGGCTGGAGTACGAGGTCGCGTTGTCGAGCAGCTCGGCCAGCGCCAGGGCGACCGGCTCCACCGCGCGGCTGGAGACGCCGAAGTCCACCTGGGAGAGGATCTCCACCCGGCGGTAGTGGCGGATGCGGCCCTGGGCGGAGCGCACCACGTCGTACACCGAGGCGACGTCGCGGTGGCGGCCGAGCCAGCCGCCGCACAGGACGGCGATGGACTGGGCGCGGCGGCCGAACTGGGAGTTGGTGTGGTCGACCTCCAGCAGGTCCTGCAGGATCGCCGAGTCGCCGTACTTCCCCTGCAGCCGGGAGAGGATCAACTGCTGTTCCGCTGCGAGGCCCTGGAGCGTCCGCATGGCGGACTTCAATACCGTTCTGGTTGCTTCGTCCGCCTGTTCCTGAGCGGAGGCGACCGACTGCGTATAGTGGTGTTCCAGGTCGGTGTAGTGCTCCCGGAGCCCGCCGATCTCCTGTCGGAGTGCCGCGGCTGCCTTGCGCTGGCGGACCACGACGAGGACCGCGGCGGCCAGGACGAGGAAGAGAACCCAGAGCAATGGGTTCGCTGTGTATTTCGTCATAAGACTCTCTTCAGGCGACTGGCGGCCGACTGCTGAATCCCCGTCATCGCAGGGTGAACCCGCCGCTCCCCCAAGCGGGATGATCGTATCATCGGGCGAATAGGTGAACGATCGTCAGCATCGATGTGAAGATCCGTCTCATCCCGGGTGCACGCGGGTAGTTGGAACCCCAGGTCAGCACCCTGATGCCGGATCAGCCGCGCCCCCGGACGGGCCGCTTCGGCCCGCGCACCGCCTCCCATCGGGCCATTTACCACAGGAGGCCGGGAATCCGCCGGAACGACGCATCGGTTCGGGGGTTTTTCCGGTGAAACCCCGACCGGCCGACCGGCGGACTGCTAGCCGGGGCGGGACGGCCGGAGCGCCATGGAGCGCAACCCTCCGTTAAGGCGGGGACGTCCGGTCCACGCCGCCCCCACACGGTGCACACCGGTTCTGCACGGAATCCGCCCGCTGTGTTCGTCGTGTACGCGTCGGCTTCCGGCACCCCGGGGGCCGACGCGCCCGCTCAGCCGGCCGACGGCCCGCCGCTCAGCCGGCCGACGGCCCGCCGCTCAGCCGGCCGACGGCCCGCCGCTCAGCCGGCCGACCCGGCCAGCTCCGCCACCACCGCGCCGAGCGCCACCTCGCGGACGGCGCCGTCCGCCCGATCGGTCAGCTCCACCACCCCCGCGGCCAGCGACCGCGCACCGACGGTCAACCGCCGCGGCACACCGATCAGTTCGGCGTCGGCGAACTTCACCCCGGGCCGCTCCGCCCGGTCGTCCAGCAGCACCCGCACGCCCGCCGCGCCCAACTCCCCGTACAGCCGCTCGGCCGCCTCCGCCACCGCGCCGCCCTTGTCGGGCAGCACCGTCAGCACGACGTCGAACGGGGCCACCGCGGCGGGCCAGCGGATGCCGCGCTCGTCGTGGTGCGCCTCCACCAGGGCGGCCAGCACCCGCTCCACGCCGATGCCGTAACTGCCCATCAGCGGCACCACCCGCTCGCCGCCGGGCCCGGAGACCGCCACGTCCAGCGCCTCGGTGTAGCGGCGGCCGAGCTGGAAGATGTGCCCGACCTCGATGGTGCGCAGCACCTCCAGGGCCGCGCCGCACTCCGCGCAGGGCTCGCCCGCCACGACCTCCCGCAGGTCCGCCCAGCGGCCGACCTCGACGTCCCGCTCGACGGACACCCCGCGCAGGTGGAAGCCGTCCCGGTTGGCGCCGCAGGTCAGGCCGGTGCGGCCGCGCAGTGCCGCGTCCGCGACCACGGGCAGGCCGTGGCCGCCCAGCGGGCCCAGGCTGCCGGGGGAGGCGCCGAGCGCCGCGGTGATCTCCTCGGCGGTCGCGGGCCGGGCGGCCGAGGCGCCCAGCGCGTCCAGCAGCTTCTGCTCGACCAGGGCGTGGTCGCCGCGCAGCAGCACCAGCGTCGGCGCCCCGTCGACCACCTGCACCAGCGTCTTCAGCTGCCGCTCCGGCGCGACGCCGTGCTGCTGGGCCAGCTCCTCGATGCTGCGCGCCGCGGGCGTGGCGAACTCCTCGGGCACCGCCCCGTCGAGCGGGTCCGCGACGGCGGGTAGCGCGGACAGCGCCTTCTCGGTGTTGGCCGCGTACCCGCAGCCCGGACAGCGCACCACCAGGTCCTCGCCCGCCGCCGAGGGGCTCATGAACTCCACCGAGGCGCTGCCGCCCATGCTGCCGCTGGAGGCCCGCACCCCGAACGCGGGCAGCCCGAGCCGCTCGAAGATCCGCAGGTACGCCTGCCGGTGCGCCTCGAAGGAGCGCTCCAGCCCGGCCTCGTCCAGGTCGAAGCTGTACGAGTCCTTCATGGTGAACTCGCGTACCCGCAGCAGGCCCGAGCGGGGCCGCGCCTCGTCCCGGAACTTGGTCTGGAACTGGTACCAGACCTGCGGAAGCTGCCGGTACGAGCGCAACTCCCCGGCGAGGTGCGCGAACACCTCCTCGTGGGTCATCCCGAGGGCCTGCTCGGCGCCCTTGCGGTCGGTCAGGCGGAACATCTCCTCGCCCATCGACTCCCAGCGCCCGGTGCGCCGCCACAGCTCCGCCGGGTGCAGCGCGGGCAGCAGGAACTCCTGCGCCCCGATCCGCTCCATCTCCTCGCGCACCACCGCGACGATCCGGGCCCGGACCCTGGCCGCCAGCGGCAGCAGCGAGTAGTGGCCCGCCGACAGCTGCCGCACGTACCCGGCGCGGACCAGCAGGCGGTGGCTCGCGGCGTCGGCGTCGGCCGGGTCCTCCCGCAGGGTGGGTACGTACAGCTGCGACCAGCGCATGGGGGACACCGTCCTCTCGGCCCGCGGAAAAGGAGTTCGGAGTCTAACCAGGAGGCGGACCGAACCGCTCCGAATAAAACCGCTCCACCGCAGGCCGGAGGCGTCGTCCGGGCGCCGGGTACCGGGCGGGCCGGGGCGTCCCGGGGGATTTCAGGAACTCTTGGCGGAGGGCGCCAGCGGGGACTTCGGGACGAAGCAGACCGTGACGCTCTTCCGCTTCCTGGTCTCCGAGTACCAGCCGGGGTGCTCGGGCATCGAGGTGCAGGCCGTCCGGTCGCTGCTCTGCACCACCTTGATCACCCGGTAGACGGCCTTGGCGTCGCTGCACGGCACCACCTTGAAGGTGGGCTTGACCGAGGTGCCGCCGGACTTGTACATGCAGTCGCCGACCTTGGCGGTGTTCGCGCCGTCGTTCGGCACGAACAGCCAGACGATGCCGATCACGATCGCGCCCAGCCCGGCCGTGACCACCGACAGGATCTGCTTGGGCCGCCAGCGCGACACGGTGCGCGCGCCGTAACCACCGGGAGGCGCGTACACGACCGGCTGTCCGGGCGCGCCCGGCGGCTGCTGGTACTGGCCCTGCGGCGGGGGGTACTGGCCGGGCTGCTGGTACTGGGCCTGCGGCGGGGGGTACTGGCCCGGCGGCGGCGGGTACCCGCCGGGCTGGGCGTACGGGCCGGGCTGCTGGGCGTACCCGCCGGGCTGCTGGGCGTACGGGCCCGGGGGAGGCGGCGGGTAGCCGCCGGCCTGCGGCGGGGGGTACTGGCCCGGCGGCGGGTACTGGCCCGGCTGGGGAGTGCTCACGGATTTTTTCCTTCACGGCGCGAAAGGCGTACGGCCGACGAAGCGTAGCCATGCAGCCGGGAAGGAATGCGGCAACAACGGGGAAATTATTGCCTTCTCTTTACCTTCGGTTCGGCCGGAACCCGGCATTTCCCCATGAATTGCCCGCGCATTGTGAAGCGCTCAGAAGCGGCCCGGAACGGATCCGGAGCGGTCCCGGAGAGGTTATTGCCACCCGGGTGCGGTGCGAACCCCTAGTCGCCGGAGGTTTCCGGCGCCCGCCCCGGCCCGGCCAGCAGGAAGGGGCGCAGCCCGCGCTCCAGCAGTGCGCCGCGCCAGGCGGCGCGGGCCTCGGCGATCCGCTGTTCGTGCCGCGGGGGACCTGGCGGTCCGGTGCGCCGCCAGGCGGCGGTCAGCAGCAGGCCGAGCAGCCCGGCCAGTGCGCCGGCCACCGCGATCGCGACGGCGCTCCAGGCGGCGGTGCGCAGCGGGACGGTGAGCCCGGCGTGCGGGCGGGACAGGCCGAGGACGGCGCCGAGCAGGAAGAACACGGCGGCGGCGCTGCCGCTGACGATCGGCACCACCAGGGCCAGGGCGCCGAGCCAGCCGGTCAGCCGCTCGCCCCGCTCCCTGGCCAGGGCGGCCGGTTCGGGCGCGGCGTCCCGCAGCCGGCGGTAGGCCAGGTACTCGGGTTCGGCGGCGGCCAGGATCCGGGCGGCGTGCTGCCGGGCCAGGGTCCGCAGCCGGGCGGCCCGCAGCGGGTCCTCGGCCAGGGCCAGTGCGGCGCGCACCGCCGGGTCGGCCAGGGCCCGGCCGAGGGCGTACTCGAAGTCGGCCCGGTCCTGCCGGGTGGGGCCGTCGCCGGTGCGCGGGTCCATCGCCGTCGTCCGCTCCGTCCGCCGGCCGGGCTCAGCCGTAGGTGAGGTCGGAGCAGGCGTCCTCGTCGGCGGAGCGGGCCTGGCTGACGCTGGTGGGCAGCGGGCCGGTGGGCACCGGCGGGGCGGCGGGGGTGCCGGCCGCGGCGTAGTCGGCGCCGAGGGTGAGGGCGATTCCGGCCCGGCTCGCGGCCTGCAGCCGGGCGCCGGGGAAGAGCGCGGCGACCTTCTCGGCCTGCGCCTTCTCGCCGGGCCCGTACTCGACCAGGGTGGTGCGGTGGGTGCGGGAGGCGGCGTTGGCCCGGCCGGTGACGGTGAACCCGGAGCCCTCCAGGGTCTCGGCGGCCCGGGTGGTCAGTCCGGCGGTCCCGGTGCCGTTGTAGACGGCGACCTCGATGCCGGCGCCGTCGGCCTTCGCGGACGCGGTGGGCGCGGCGGACGTGGTGGGCGCGGCGGACGCCGACGGGGCGGGGGTGGCGGAGGCGTCCTGCCCGTCCAGGGTGCGGTCGGCCCTGAGGGCGGCCCACAGCTGGTCGGCGTCGGGGTGCACCAGGGCGACCCGTTCGCCCTGGTAGCGCCAGGGCACGGTGAGGAACTTGATGTCGTGCAGGTCGACGTCCTTGAGCGACATGGCGAAGTCGATCAGCTTCGAGGCCGAGCCGAGGCCCTGGTCGACGGTGAGCGACTTGGTGGCGGCGTCGGCCAGCGGCAGCAGCGTGGTGGGGTCCATGCCCTCCGACTTGACCTGCTTGATCAGTGAGGAGAGGAACGCCTGCTGGCGCTTGGTGCGGCCGATGTCGGAGCCGTCGCCGAGGCCGTGCCGGATCCGGACGTAGTCGAGCGCGGCCTGCCCGGAGATGGACTGGTGCCCGGCCTTGAACAGCTCCTTGCCGCGGTGGCCGAGGTTGGGGTCCAGGTCGCCCTCGTAGAGGGCCTTGGGCAGGCAGACGTCGACGCCGCCGACCGCCTCGGTCATGTCGGCGAAGCCCTGGAAGTTGACCACCATGGTGTGGTCGATCCGCAGCCCGGTGAGCTTCTCCACCGTGTTCTGGGTGCAGGCCGGGTTGCCCTGCTCGGTGTCGCCGACCGAGAAGGCGCTGTTGAACATGGCACTGGGCTGGTCGTCGGTCCAGGTCTTGTCCGGCAGCATGCAGGGCGGGATCTCGACCAGCGAGTCGCGCGGGACGGACACCCCGACGGCGTGCCGGTGGTCGGCGTAGACGTGCAGCAGGATCGCGGTGTCCGAGCGGGCGCCGCCGTCCCGGCCGCCGCCGAGGTCCTTGTTGGCGCCGTCGCGCGAGTCGGAGCCGATCAGCAGCAGGTTGACGGGGGTGCGGCCCTGGGCGTCGGCGCTCGCGGCGGCGGGACGGTCCTTGCTGACGCCGTCGTCGCCGAAGGTGCTCAGGTTGCCGTTCAGCCGGTAGTAGACCAGCCCGCCGGCCAGGACGACCAGCGAGAGCGTCCCCGCGGTGCTCCACAGCACGATCCTGCGCACCCGGCGGCCGCGGCTCCGTGCGCCGCCGTGACCGTTCCTCGCCCTGCGCACGGACATGACGCCCCCTCACCCGTTGCCGCCGCCCGAACTTCTACATGGCTGTAGAAGTCGAGCGAAGCATACAAACCCGACAGGGTGAAGTCACACCCGTCCCCGGCTACCCCGGAGGGCGGGGACGAACCGCGGGGCGTCGACGGCGGAGGGAGGCGCTCGACGGCTGGGAGGCGGGGGAGGCGCGCGGCGGCCGGACGGGTGGCGGCGCGGGCGCGTACGGGGCGGCGTGACGTGCGGAGGCGGGGGCGGCGCCCCGGGGAACGGCGGATCCCCCGGCGGCTCGGCGGCCGGCGGGGGATCAGTGGGTGCGGAGCAGTCCCAGGTGGACCACGGTGACCTGGGCGAGGTCCAGATCGGCGTCGCGGCGGTGGCGGCGGGCCTCGGCCGATTCGGCGCGTTCGATCGCCTCGCGGCGGGCGTCCTCCTCGGCGGCGGCGTCCACGATGAAGAGGTGGCGGCCGGAGCGGACCTCGTTGGCGTGCGGAATCTCGACGCACCAGCGATGGCGGCTCTGGGTGGCGTTCATCGGCCTTCCTCTCCCGGCGCGTCCTGCGGACCGGTGCATGAGGTGCTACTGCTGCTGACCTAGACGATAGGTATAGGCCAATTCGTCCGTCAAGAGGCCGAGCAGATTGTCAAATAATCCGTTCAACGGTGAAAATGGGCGGTAGGTCCGCTACCGTTCGGTGCATGACAGCCCCCGCCACCACGGCCCCCTCGGCCCGCCGCCTGCGCACCCGGGCCACCCTGCTCGCCGTCCTCGGCGAACACGGCACGCTCAGCCGGGCCGAGATCAGCCGGCTCACCGGGCTCTCCCGCTCCGCCGTCAGCAGCGCCGTCACCGACCTGCTCGACGAGGGCCTGGTCAGCGAGACCACCACTCCCACTGCCGCCGGCCCCTCCCGGCCCGCGGGCCGCGGCCGTCGCGCCGCCGCCGTCACCCTGCGCCGCGCCCACGCCCTGGTGCTCGCCTTCGACTTCGGCCACACCCACGTCACCGCCGCCGTCGCCGACACCGCCGGCACCGTCCTCGGCGAGGCCACCGCCCACCTCGACGTCGACAACCACCCGCGCGAAGTCCTCGACGCCGCCCGCACCCTCGCCGGACAGGCCCTCGACGCCGCCGGACACCACCTCGACGAGATCACCGCCATCGCCGCCGGCATCCCCGGCGCCCTCGACACCCGCACCAACGTGGTCCGCGCCCCCTCCACCCTCTCCCAGTGGATCGGCATGGACCCCGCCGCCGAACTCGGCCGGGTCTTCGAACGCCCCGTCACCGTCGGCAACGACGCCGAGATGGGCGCCCGCGGCGAACGCGCCTACGGCGCCGGCCACACCGTCAACGACCTCGTCTACGTCAAGGCGTCCACCGGCATCGGCGCCGGACTCCTGCTCGACGGACGCATCTACCGCGGCGCCAGCGGCATCTCCGGCGAGATCGGCCACATCCAACTCCCCGACACCGGCACCTGGTGCCGCTGCGGCAACCGCGGCTGCCTGGAGTCCGTCGCCTCCATCGTCGAGGTCCGCCGCCGCCTGATCCACGTCCTCGCCCCCGGCGCCCGACCCGGCGAAGCCGTCGACCTCCCGCCGCTCGACCGCCTCGCCGACGTCCCCGCCGCCGCCCGCGTCATCGGCGAAGCCGGCCGCACCATCGGCCGCGTCCTCGCCGACCTGGTCAACTGCCTCAACCCCGCCGCCATCATCATCGGCGGCGAACTCGGCCAGGCCGGCGCCCCGCTCGTCCACGGCATCCGCGAATCCGTCGACCGCTACGCCCAGCCCGCCGTCGCCGAAGCCGTCGACATCCGCGCCAGCCGCCTCGGCCTGCGCTCCGAGCTCTACGGCGCGATCGACGCCGCCGTGGCGGTCGCCGTCGGACGCTGACCCGCTGCGCGGGGGCACGCGGAGGGTGGGAAAGGGGGGCGGGAAAGGGGAGCGGGCCCCGGGCCGGGCCCGCCGTCGGGCGGCTACGCGTCGGGGGCGGCGGTGCCGGGGCGGTGGGCCCGTTCGGTGAGGTAGCGGCGTTCGGGGAGGGACGGGGCGAGGGCGGCGGCGCGGCGGAAGGCGGTGGTGGCGGCGGGGGTGTCGCCGGTGCGGAGCAGCAGCTCGGCGCGGACCGCGTGGTAGCGGTGGTGGCGGTCCAACTCGTCGGCCAGGGAGTCGAGTTCCTTCAGGGCGGCGGCCGGGCCGTGCACCTCGGCGAGGGCCACGGCGCGGTTCAGCGCGGGCACCGGGCCGGGGGCGACCCGCAGCAGCAGGTCGTACAGGGCGAGGATCTGCGGCCAGTCGGTGGCCGCGACGTCCGGTGCCTCGTCGTGCAGTGCCGCGATCGCCGCCTGCAGTTGGTAGGGGCCCACCCGCCCGGCGGGGAGGGCCCGTTCGACCAGGGCGGTGCCCTCGGCGATCGCCGCCGCGTCCCAGCGGCCGCGGTCCTGTTCCGCCAGCGGCACCAGCTCGCCGTCCGGGCCGGTGCGGGCCGGGCGCCGGGCGTCGGTCAGCAGCATCAGCGCGAGCAGGCCCATCACCTCGGCGTCCTGGGGCAGCAGCCGGTGCAGCAGCCTGGTCAGCCGGATCGCCTCGTCGGACAGCGGCGGGGCGGTCAGGCCGTCGCCCGCGGTGGACGCGTAGCCCTCGTTGAAGACCAGGTACAGCACCTGCAGCACCTCGCGCAGCCGCCCGTCCTCCTCGTCCGGGCCGGGCAGCGCGAACGGCAGGCCGGAGGTGCGGATGGTCTGCTTGGCGCGGCTGATCCGCTGCGCCATCGTCGCCTCCGGGACGAGGAACGCCGCCGCGATCTGCGCGGTGCTCAGGCCGCCGACCGCGCGCAGGGTGAGCGCGACCCGGCTGGGGGCGGTCAGTGCCGGGTGGCAGCACAGGAACAGCAGGGCCAGCGAGTCGTCCCGGTCGGCATCCGGTCCGGCGTCGGCCGGGCGGCCGAGCAGTTCGGACTGCGGGGTGGCCAGGAACAGCCGCTCCTCGCGTTCGCGCCGGGCCCGGTCGGCCCGGACCAGGTCGACCAGCCGGCGCGCGGCGACCGTCACCAGCCAGCCGCGCGGGTTGCCCGGACGCCCGTCCCGGGGCCACTGCTCGGCGGCCGCGAGCAGCGCCTCCTGCACCGCGTCCTCGCAGGCGTCGAACGCGCCGGAGTGCCGGCGCAGCAGCGCCGCCAGGACCTGCGGCGCGAGTTCGCGCAGCAGGTCCTGGTCGGCGGGGGCGGGGAGGGTCACTTCGCCTCGTGCAGGATCGGCCACAGTTCGACCGGCTCGCGGTCGGCCCACGGCATGTCGGCGGCGATCTCCAGCGCCCGCTCCTCGCTGTCGACGTCGAGCAGGTAGAAGCTGGCCATGTACTCCTTGGTCTCCAGGTACGGGCCGTCGCTCACCACCGGCAGGCCCTCCTGGCGGCGGACCAGGCGGCTCACCGCGGCGTCGCCGAGCCCGTAGGCGCCGATCAGTTCGCCGCTCTCCCGGTAGCGCTCGTTGAACGCGTCCTGTTGGGCGATCGCCTCGGTCCAGCCCTCGGCCGGCAGCGAGTCCCACTTCTCCTGGTTGCCGTAGGTCATCAGCAGGTACTTCACGGGGACCACTTCCTCGGTTGGGTTCGTGCGGTTGCGTGCTTGCGTCCAGTGGTCGGAGCAGGAGGAGGCGATCTCTACATGCCGCCGGAGGTTTTCCGGGAATTTTTCTCCGGACGCGTCTCCGCAGGTCAAAGCCCGTGCGCCCGTGCGGCGGTGTGCCTGTGCCGCCGCCCTCGTACCGCCGCGCCCGTACTGCCGCCCTCGTACCACCGCCCTCGTACCACCGCCCTCGTGCCGCCGCGCGCAGCGCCCCCGCTGCTGCGCACGGTGCGGACGGTGCGGACGGGTCAGGCGGCGGGCGGGGTCCAGACGTACGGGGTGGTGGTGGTCACGGCGTGCATGCCGAGGCGGCGCAGGATGGGGGTGCTGTCGGGGGAGGCGTCGACCTGGAGGTGGCGGATGCCGTGGTCGAGGGCCCAGCGGGCGCGGTGGGCGACCAGCGAGCGGTAGATGCCGCGGCCGCGCCAGGCTGCCAGGGTGGAGCCGCCCCAGAGGCCGGCGAAGCCGGTGCCGGGGGTGCTGGTGAGCCAGGCGGCGGAGACCACCTCGGGACGCGGGGCGTCGGTCTCGGCGACCAGGACGAGGAAGTTCTCGGTGTCGCCCGCGCGGGAGGCGAGGTTGCCGGCGAGCCAGGACCAGTCCTCGCCCCAGACCTCGGTCTGCACCGCGGCGATCCGCCGCATGTCGTCCAGGGCGGTGACCCGGCGGAGGGTGATGCCCTCGGGTGCGGGGGTGGGGGTGGCGAGTTCGGCGGCGAGGCCGATCAGGACGGTCTCATCGTCCTCGCCGACGAAGCCGGCGGCGGTGAGCCGCTCGGGGAGGTCGGCGGGGAGGTCGTGGCCGCGGGTCTTCCACTCGACGGCCTCGCCCCGGGCGGCGAAGAAGTCGCGCTGGCGGGCGATGAGGTCGTCGAGTTCCCGGCCGCGCAGGCCGAGGTCGGGGCGGGGGGAGGTGACGAAGCCGCGGAAGCCGCCGTACTTGCGCAGCAGCGGGCCGTCGCTGTCGGGGGTCTCGCCCTCGCCGATGGTGCCGAGGCCGCGCATGTGCTCGTCGTAGGCCGCGAGCAGGGCCGTGGTCAGTTCGGTCATCGGGCGAGCGTAACGATCACCGCGGGGCACCGGTAGGCGCGGGGCACCGGTACGTGTGGAACACCGGTGCGCGCGGAACACCGGTGCGCGCGGGGCACCGGTGCGTGCGAAGCATCGGGGCTGGCGTTGACGCCGGGGTCAAGGTCTACCGTCGTGGCATGCGGATCGGCGAGCTGGCACAGCGGGCGGGGACCACCACCAGGGCGCTCCGTTACTACGAGTCCCGGGGGCTGCTGCCCGCGCGGCGCGGCGGCAACGGGTACCGGGCGTACGACGAGGAGGACCTGCGGCTGCTGCGGCAGATCCGGGTGCTGCAGGACTTCGGGTTCGGGCTGGAGGACACCCGGCCGTTCGTGGAGTGCCTGCGGGCGGGTCATCCGGAGGGTGACTCGTGCCCGGCCTCGCTGGAGGTGTACCGGGCGAAGCTGGCCGAACTGGACGCGATGGTGGCCCGGTTGAGCGAGGTCCGGGAGGTGGTGGCGGGGCAGCTGGCCCGGGCCGAGGCCGCGCGCGACGCGCTGGCCGGGGCCGGGGGCGGCGAGCCGCGCTGCGAGCTGGCCCGGTCCGAGGAGTGATGACGGATGCGGCGGGAGCCGACGAGAGCGAGGAGGAGCCGATGAGTGGCGTGCGCGTGGTGACGGACCAGGACTTCGCGTCCGAGGTGCTGGCGGCCGAAGGGCCGGTGCTGGTGGAGTTCACCGCCGAGTGGTGCCCGCCGTGCAAGCAGCTGGCGCCGGTGCTGGAGGAGTTGGCGCAGGAGCAGGCGGGGCGGCTGGCGGTGGTGGCGCTGGACGTGGACGCGAACCCGGAGACCCGGATCGCGTACGGGGTGCTGTCGATGCCGACGCTGATGGTGTTCAAGGGCGGCGAGCCGGTGCGGTCGATGGTGGGGGCGCGGGCGAAGAGCCGGCTGCTGAGGGACATCGACGACCTGCTGTAGGCGGGTGAGCTGTGTCACGGGGCGGGGTGGAGGAGTGGATGCGAACCATCGTCGCGTTGTAAAGTGCAACTAAATATTAGTTGTACTTGCCAACCATGGAGATGCGATGTCCTCGCTCCCGGCAGCGTCCCGCCCCGCCCTGCGGCCCGCCCCGCGCCCCGACCTGCGGCCCGTCCTGCGGCACGTCCTCACCCACCTGGTCACCCCGCTGCTGATGTGCCTCGGCATGGGGATCGCCTACCTCTCCGCCTTCCACGCCCCCGCCCCGCACCGGATGCCGGTCGCCGTGGTCGGCCAGGGCCCGCAGACCCAGGTGCTCGCGCAGACGCTCAAGGACAAGGCCGGTGACGGGCTGGACGTCGTCACCGTGGCCGACACCGACGCGGCCCGCGCCCGGCTGCTCGACCGCGACCTGGTCGCCGCCTACCTGCCGGGCGCCGACGCGCCGACCCTGCTGGTCGCCTCCGCGAACTCGGACACCTCGGTGACCGTCGCCGAGAAGGTGTTCACCAAGGTCGCCGCCCAGCAGGGCAAGCCGCTCACCGTCCAGGAGCTCACCCCGCTGCCGGCCGGCGACCCGACCGGGCAGGGCCTGTTCTTCCTGCTGGTGGCGCTGAGCATCGGCTCCTACGGCTCGGTGGCGGTGCTCGGCGCGGCCGGCGCGGCGCTGGCCATGCGGGTGCGGGCGCTGCTCGGCCTCGGCGTGGCGCTGGTGGTCAGCCTGTTCGGCGCGGCGCTGGCCGGGCCGGTCTTCCACCTGGTCGACCACGGCCTGTTCGGCGTCTGGGCGATGAGCTGGCTGTACTCGGCGGGCATCATCGCGATCGGCACCGCCCTGCACACCTTCCTCGGCCGGTGGACCACGCTGACCATGATGGCGCTGTTCGTGATGCTCAACTTCACCAGCTCCGGCGGCATCTTCCGGCCCGAACTGCAGAACGGCTTCTACGGCGCCCTGCACTCCTTCTGGAACGGCGCGGGCTTCCTGGAGGGCGTCCGCGACCACGTCTACTTCGGCGGCCGGGCCGGTCTCGGCGGCCACGTCGCCACCCTGTTCGGCTGGCTCGCGGCCGGCGCGGTGCTGCTCCTGCTGGCCGCCCGCACCGAGCGGAAGCGGGCCCTCGTGACGGCCCCCGTCCAGCCCGTCGAGCAGGCCGAGGACGAGGAGATGGAGGAGGCGGTCGGCGTCTGAGCGCGGCTACCCCTACCGTGGTCCGCAACACCGCGCACGACGAAGGAGCCACCGCCATGCCCGACCGCGACGCCGCGCTGGAGACCATCCAGCGGGAGCTCACCGCGTTCGCCCGCCGGGCCCGCCACAAGGCAGCCCAGCTGCACCCGGAACTCTCGCTGGTCACGTACAGCATGCTCGACCTGGTCAAGGAGCGCGGTTCCTGCCGGGCCGCCGACCTGGCGTCGCACTTCATGCTCGACAAGTCCACCGTGAGCCGGCAGGTCGGCGCGCTGGAGCGGCTCGGGCTGCTGGGCCGCAAGGCCGACCCGGACGACCAGCGCGGCCAGCTGCTGCACCTGACGGACGCCGGCGAGCAGCTCCTCGCGGAGGCGTACGAGCAGCGGCGGCGGGCCTTCACCGACCGCTTCACCTCCTGGGGCGACGAGGACCTCGACCGGTTCGCCGCCTACCTGGTCCGCTACGGCGAGTCCGAGTAGGCGGCGCGGGGCGGGAGCCGGGAGGATGGCGGCCATGCCCACGATGACCGAGCCCGAGTGGCGCGCCTTCCTCTCCCACGGCACCCTCCCCCAGCCTTCGGCCGGGGGGACCCCCTTCGGCAAGCTCGCCACCACCCGCGCCGACGGCAGTCCGCACCTGGCCCCGGTCTGGTTCCTGCTCGACGGCGACGACCTGGTGTTCAACACCGGCCGGGACACCGTCAAGGGCCGCACCCTGCGCCGCGACGGCCGGGCCGCGCTGTGCGTGGACGACGACCGGCCGCCGTTCGCGTTCGTGCTGGTCGAGGGCGTCGCCTCGGTCAGCGAGGAGCTGGACGAGGTCCGGCACTGGGCGGGCCGGATCGCCGCCCGCTACATGGGCGAGGACCGGGCCGAGGAGTACGCGGCCCGCAACGGCGTCCCGGGCGAACTGCTGGTGCGGCTGCGGATCGGCAAGGTGCTCGCCCAGGGCGGCGTCGCCGACTGAACGACCGGGCTTGACCCTCACGTCGCGTGAGGCCCCAGGCTGGTCGCAACAGCGGCGGGAAGGAGGGAACGCGATGGACGACGGGGGCTACCCGGTCGGTCGGCTGGCGGCGATCGCCGGAGTCACGGTGCGCACCCTGCACCACTACGACGAGATCGGCCTGCTGTCGCCGAGCGGCCGCACCCCGGCCGGCTACCGGCGCTACAGCGAGGCCGAGCTGGACCGGCTGCAGCAGATCCTGTTCTACCGCGAACTCGGCTTCCCGCTGGAGGAGATCGCGGCGATCCTGGACGACCGGACGGTCGGCCCCAGCGAGCACCTGCGCCGGCAGCGTGAGCTGATCGGCGACCGGATCCGCAAGCTGGAGGAACTCGCCGCGGCGGTCGAGCGAGCGATGGAGGCGAGGACCTTGGGGATCCAGTTGACCCCGGAGGAGAAGTTCGAGGTGTTCGGCAAGGACTACCAGGAGAGCTGGGAGGACGAGGCCCAGCAGCGCTGGGGCGAGACCGCCGCCTGGAAGCAGTCCCGGCAGCGCACCGCCCGCTACACCAAGGCGGACTGGGAGCGGATCAAGGCCGAGGCCGACGGCATCAACGACGCCCTGGTGGCGGCGTTCACGGCCGGCGCGGCCCCGGCGGGCGAGCAGGCGATGGCGGTGGCCGAGCAGCACCGGCGGCACATCGGGCTGAACTTCTACGACTGCGGCCCGCAGATGCACCGCTGCCTCGGCGACATGTACGTCGCCGACCCGCGCTTCACCGAGACGTACGAGAAGCTCGCCCCCGGCCTGGCGCCGTGGCTGCGGGACGCGATCCACGCCAACGCCGACCGGCTGGAGCGCGAGCAGGGGCAGGAACCGGGACGGGGGCAGGAACAGCAGGGCTGACGGCGGCCCGGCACCGGACGGCCCGGCGGGCTCAGGCCGCCCGGCCGAAGGTGCGCCGGTAGGCGGTCGGGGAGGTGCGCATGGTGCGGCCGAAGTGGTGGCGGAAGGTCGCCGCCGACTCGAAGCCCACCGCCGCGGCGATCTCCTCCACGCTGCCCTCCGGCGACTCCAGCAGCGGCAGGCTGGCCGCGATCCGCTGGACCGCCACCCAGCGCATCGGGCTGACCCCGTTGCGGGCGGTGAAGTGCCGCAGGTACGAGCGGTCGGACATGCCGGCCGCCCGGGCCAGCAGCGGCACGGTCAGCGGCCGGGCCAACTGCTCCAGCGCCCAGCGCATCGAGCGGGCCACCCCGTCCTCCGGCTCCTCCACCGGCCGCACCGCGGCCTGGATGAACTGGGCCTGCCCGCCGTCCCGGTGCGGCGGGACGACGAAGCGGCGGGCGACGGTGTTGGCGACCTTGGCGCCGTGGTCCTGCCGGACCAGGTGCAGGCACAGGTCGATGCCGGCGGCGCTGCCCGCGCTGGTCAGCACCTGCCCGTTGTCGACGTACAGCACGTCCGGGTCGACCCGCACGTCCGGGTAGCGGCGGTGCAGTTCCGCCGCGTACCGCCAGTGCGTGGTGGCGGGCAGGCCGTCCAGCAGTCCGGCGGCGGCCAGCGCGAAGGCACCGGAGCAGATCGACACCACCCGGGCGCCGCGGGCGTGCGCGGTGCGCAGCGCGGCGGTGACCGCGGGCGGCACGTCGCCGTACGGGTCGGGCACCCCGACCACCACGACGGTGTCGGCGGCGGCGAGTTCCTCCAGGCCGTGCCGGGGGGTCAGGGAGAACCCGCCGACCGCCTCCAGCGGGTGGCCGGGGCGCTCGGCGCACACCCGGACGTCGTACCAGGGGGCGGCGAGCAGCCCGGCGAGTTCGGGCCGGGCGAGGGCGAACACCTCGACCACCACCCCGAGTTCGAACGGGGCCATGCCCGCGAAGGCGTACACCGCGACGGTGTGCACCGGCGCCGGGCGCCTTCCGATGGTGACGGGCACGGGCTCGGCCATGTGGTGCTCCCGGGGCGGCCGCGGGTGGTTTCGCGCCGAGTGTAGCCAGCGGTCCGGGCGGCCGGAAAATCCTTGGAACCCGGAGGCAACCTCCCGGGAGGATGGGGAGTCATCACTCGGGGGGTCGGCGCGGCCACTCCCCGTACCCGTCCGCCACCACGTCCGGAGAGCGTCCGATGCCCGTGCCGATGCCCGTGCCGATCCGTGTCCGCGATGAGAAGAACGCCCTGGCCCGTTCGGCCCGTTCGGGCTGGGGCCGGCGCCACTGAGCGCGGCCGGCCCCGGCCCGGACGGTGTTCCGCCGGGTCAGGAGGTCAGCGAGGCCATCCAGGACTCGACCTCGTCGGCCTGCCGGGGCAGGCCCGCGGAGAGGTTCTCGTTGCCGTCGGCGGTGACCAGGATGTCGTCCTCGATCCGCACGCCGATGCCGCGGTACTCCTCGGGGACGGTCAGGTCGTCGGCCTGGAAGTACAGGCCGGGCTCGACGGTCAGCACCACGCCCGGCTCCAGCTCCGCGTCCACGTACTCCTCGCGGCGGGCGTGCGCGCAGTCGTGCACGTCGAGGCCGAGCATGTGGCCGGTGCCGTGCAGGGTCCAGCGGCGCTGCAGGCCGAGCTCCAGGACCTTCTCCAGGTCGTGGACCGAGGAGTCGATCAGGCCCCACTCCAGCAGGCGGGCGGCGAGCACCCGCTGCGCGGCGTCGTGGAAGTCGCGGAACTTCGCGCCCGGCCGCACCGCGGCGATGCCGGCCTCCTGGGCGTCGTACACCGCGTCGTAGATCTTGCGCTGCAGCGGGGTGAAGCGGCCGTTGACCGGCAGGGTGCGGGTGACGTCGGCGGTGTAGAGGGTGTGGGTCTCCACGCCCGCGTCCAGCAGCAGCAGTTCGCCGGGGCGCACGTCGCCGTCGTTGCGCACCCAGTGCAGGGTGGTGGCGTGCGGGCCGGCCGCGGCGATCGTGCCGTAGCCGACGTCGTTGCCCTCGACCCGGGCGCGGCGCCAGAAGGTGCCCTCGATCCAGCGCTCGGAGGTGGCGACGGCCCGGTCCAGCTCGCGCACCACGTCGGTGAAGCCGAGCACGGTGGCGTCGCAGGCGGCCCGCAGCTCGCCGATCTCCCACTCGTCCTTGACCCGGCGCAGGCCGGACAGGAACACCCGCAGCTCGTCGTCCTTCTCCGCGTCGAGCTGCTCGGCCAGCGCGGCCTCCAGCGCGGCGTCGTAGCCGCGGACGATCCGGGTCGGGACGGCGGTGGCGGCCAGCTCCTCGGCGGCCTTGCGCACGTCGCGCACCGGCAGGCCGTACAGCTGCTCGGACTCGGTCAGCGAGTGCCGGCGGCCGACCCACAGCTCGCCCTGGCCGCTCAGCCAGAACTCGCCGTTCTCCCGGTCGGAGCGCGGCAGCAGGTACAGCGCGAACTCGTGGCCGCCGTCGACCGGCTCGCCGACCAGGACGGCGTCCTCGGTGCGGTTGCCGGTCAGGTGGACGTACTCGCTGGCGGCGCGGAACGCGTACTCGGTGTCGTTGGCCCGGGTGCGCAGGTTGCCCGCCGGGACGACCAGGCGCTCGCCGGGGAACGCGGCGGACAGCTCCGCGCGGCGCGCGGCCGCGTACGGGGCCTGGACGTCGGGGGCCAGGCCGCGCAGTTCGGTGTCGGCCCAGCCGGTGCGCATGGACGCGGCGAGTTCGTCGGAGACGCCGTCGTACAGGCCGTTCTTGCGGCTCTTGACCGGCTTCTCCTCCTCGCCCTCGGCGGAACCCTCGGGGTTCTCGGACACCGCCGGGCTGCGGTCCTCGGTCACTACGTCGCCTCCTCGCGCGCGCTGCCGCCCGCCCGTCCCCGGATCGCGGGGCGTGCGGGCGGATGTCGCCCCCATGGTACGTAGGGCCGTTCGAACGGAGGAAGGGCGTCCGGTGTCCGGGGCGCGGGGGTCCGCCTACTCGAAGCGGACGGCCAGCAGCACCAGGTCGTCCACGCCCGGCTCGCCGCCGCCGGCCCGCTCCAGCAGGTGGGCGCAGAGCCGGTCCGGGTCGATCCGGACGTCCCGCGGGGCGTCGGCGGCGGCCCGGCGCAGCGCGCTCTGCCCGGCGTGCAGGTTCGGGGCGAAGCGGCGGGCCAGGCCCTCGGTGTACAGCACCAGCACGTCGCCGCGCTCCGCGGTGAGCTCCACCCCGGGCGCCTCCCAGCAGCTCAGCATGCCCAGCGGCGCGGACAGCGAGGTCTCCACGAAGTTGGCGCCGTAGCGGGTGAGCAGCACCGGCGGGCAGTTGGCCGCCCCGGCCAGCGCGATCCGCCGCTCGGCCGGGTCGACGCAGGCGTAGACGGCGGTGGCGGAGCGGGTCGGCTCGGTGGTCTTCAGCAGCAGTTCGAGGTCGCCGAGCACCGAGACCGGGTCCTCGCCCTCCAGCACCGCGTAGGCCCGCAGCGCGGCCCGCACCCGGCCCATCGCGGCGGCGGCGCCCACCCCCGCGCCCGGCCCGGCCCCCGGGCCGCCGCCGAGCACGCTGCCCACCGTCAGGCCCAGGGTGTCGTCGGGCAGCGCGATCGCGTCGTACCAGTCGCTCCCGGCGGCCCGCTCCAGCGCGGCGGGCACGCAGCGGGCGGCGACCTTCAGCCCGGTGCGGGCGGGCAGGTGGTCGGGCAGCAGCGAGCGGCGCAGCGCCTCGGTGGCGCGCACCGCCCGGTCCGCCTCCAGCTGGCGGTCCAGCAGCGGGGCGGCGAACTCGCAGTAGCGGCGCACCAGCTGCTCGCGGCGCTCGTCGGGGCTGCCGGGCTCGTCGTAGAACCAGGCGGCGGCGCCGAGCGGCCGCCCGTCGACGGCGGTCAGCGGCAGCGCGTAGCAGGCGCCGAGGCCGAGCTGCCCGGCGACCTCGCGGAAGCGCGGGCCGACGGCCGGGTCGGCGGCCAGGTCGGCGATCAGCAGCCGGCCCTCCGGACCGGGGCGGCCGAGCAGCCCGGCGAACGGGCCGTGCTCGACCGGGACGGTCTCCAGCGTGCCGAGCATCGCCCGGTCCAGGCCGAGCCCGACCGGGCGCGCCGGCTGCCGGTCGGGGCCGGGCGGCAGCGTCACCACCAGGCCGCGGCGGGCGCCGAGCAGGGCCGCGCCGGAGTCCAGCAGCGCGTCCAGGGTGCCGGCCAGGCCGTCGGCCCGGGCGAGCAGCTCCAGGTGCTCCTGCAGGCTGGTGAAATCGGACAGCCATCCGGCCAAACGGTCCTGCAGGTCGGCGGCGGGCGCCTCGCCCAGGAACGGCAGCGGTCCGGGCGGCAGCGCGGTGTCCGCGGGCACCGGGGCCGAGGATGCCGTGGCCGTAGGCGCCGTGGACGTCGACGGGTGGACGTCGGTCATGTCGCAACTCCCCACAATCCGGAACGTGTCACGCAAGACCACCGAGACCGACCGAAACGATGTCTTTACTCACTACTCGGCATGTTTCTCCCACTTGTACACAGGCCGATCGGGGCATGTCCAGGAGTGCGGCGGCCGAACGTGCCAGGGATCGTACGTGCGGCCCGCCGGGACGCCACCCGGGGCGGAGCGCGCTCACTCGTACGGTGGAACCGGGGGCCCGGCGGCCGCGTCCATCCGGGCGTATGGGGGATTCTCGTTCCAGCGGCGGGTAGCCGAGACGCACACGCACCGCCCGCCACCCCGACCACGCCGTCCGACCGATCAGACGATCGCACCGACCGTGCCGTGCGCCCCGATGCGAACGCGGAAAGGAACGAGCCGCCATGCGCCCACCCCGCCGAGAGCAGCTGTCCGAGCGCGCCGGCCGGTGGTGGCCGGGCCGCCGCAGCCGCGTGCTGGCGCTGACCGCCGCACTGGGGGCCGCCGGGAGCGGCTGGCCGGTGGTGCCGGGGGCCCGGGCGCTGCGCGGGGCGCCGGGGCCGTGCTCCTGCGGCGACCGCGCCTGCGCGATGCCCGGCGGGCACCCGCACGACCCGCCGCTGGAGGCGGCCACCACCGACCCGCGGATGGTGCGCTGGTGGTGGGAGCGGCGCGCGCCGGGCGCCCCGGTGCTGGTGGCGACCGGGCGGGCGCTGGGCGCGGTGAGCCTGCCCCGCCCGGCCGGGCCGTGGCTGCTGCGGCACCTGGACGAGATCGGCGTCCCGTGCGGCCCGGTGCTCGGCACGCCGGGCCGGTTCGTGCTGCTGACCGCGCCGTACACGCTGGCCGAGCTGGGCGGGCAGCTGGCCGAGCGGCCGTGGGTGCCGGGCGTGCTGCGCTACCACGGGCCGGGCGGCTACCTGGTGCTGCCGCCGTCCCGGACGGGGGCGGGCCCGGTGCACTGGGTGCGCCGGCCGGGGCCGGGGCGGCCGTGGCTGCCGGAGGTCGGGACGCTGCTGGGCGGGCTGATCACGGCCAGCGCGGTCGCGCTGCCGCAGCGCTGAGGCACCGGGACACCGGGGGCACCGGGGGCAGCGGGCGGGTCCCCCGGCCCGGAGCGCGAAAAAGTCCGACCGCTGGCGACGGGGGATGCACCAGCGGTCGGACCTTTCAAACAGTAACAAAGATCCGGCTCCGCGCCAATTTGTCCACGTGGAAAGGGCTTTGACGGAGCCGGAAATACGGCCCGGACCGCCCGGCGGGCGATCGCGGTCAGTTCAGAGTGACCTGACGGCTCACCAGGTTGGCCCGCGCCCGGCGTTCCTCGGCGGTCAGCGGCGCGGGCGCGGCCAGCACCTCGGCCAGCTTCGCGGCGAACTCCACGGCCGGCTTCTCCACCTCGGCGGCGGTCATCTCCACCGGCAGGTCCCACACCGGGACGGTCAGGCCGTGCGCCCGGAACGAGCCCACCAGCTTGGTGCCCTCGCCCAGCGAGCTGTCACCGGCCGCCGACAGCCGGGCCAGCGCGTCCAGCAGCTGCTCCTCGGGCACGGTCATCACCCAGCGCAGGTGGTTCTTGTCCGGGGTGCCGCACCAGTACGCGGAGTCCACCCCGGCCAGCTTCTCGGTCGGGATCGCCGAGGCGTTGGCCCGCTCCAGCGAGGCCGCCACCTCCCCGGTCGCCGACTCGGCGTCCTCCAGCCAGAACTCGAAGCCGGTGTGCACCTCGGGCTCGAACGCGGCCGAGGTGTCCAGCAGTTCCTGCAGCCGGCGGCCGCCCGGGTTGGTCCGGCGGGCCGGCACCGGGGTGCCCGGCTCGGTGGCCAGCGCCAGCTCCAGCGCGTCCGCCAGGTCGCGGCTCAGGTCGCCCGAGGAGGACTGCGTCTGCAGGCCCAGCAGGATCGACCCGTCCGGGCGGCGCAGGGCCGGCCAGGCCAGCGGCAGCACCGTCGCCAGCGTCACCGACGGGACCTCGCCCACGGCCCCGTCCGCCACCCCGGCGGCCAGCACCAGCGGCACCGTGGCCGCCGGGACCAGCTCGCGCAGGGCCACCCAGTCGGCCTCGCCCGGCAGGCCCTCGAACGGGCGGTGCACCAACTCCTGCACCGCGTGGGCCGCCTGACGGCCGTGGCACGCCTTGTACCGGCGGCCCGAACCGCACGGGCACGCCTCGCGCGCCCCGACGACCGGGACCTCGCCCTCGACGGCGGTGGACTGGCTGGGCTGCTTCTTCGCGGCCTTCTTGGCCATGGTGCGGCTCTCCCGGAGACGTCGGACGTTGCACCGGGCAGCCTACTTCGCCCGCGCGGCCCCACCCGGGCCCCGCTCAGGCGCTGCGCCGCCGCCCGCCGCCCGCGACCTGCCCGGACGCCGGGAGCTGCGCCCACACCGTCACCTGACCGGGTGCGTGCCGCACGCCCCAGTCCCGGGCCAGCTTGCCCACGATGCTCAGGCCCCGGCCGCCGTGCGCCGTCACCGACGGACTGGCCGGAACCGGCCGGGTCGCCGCCCCGCCGTCCGTCACCTCGAGGGTCAGCAGGCCGTCGCCGCGCATCTGCCAGCCCACCAGCACCGTGCCGCCCTCGGCCTCCTGGCCGACCGCGGCGTCGTCGTACTCCAGCGGTCTAGCGTGGCGACAGGAATTGCTGAGCAGTTCGGAGAGGATCAACACCGCGTCGTCAATCACCGCTTCCGGTATCGACCGGTCACCGAGATCGCTGCGCAGCCTGCGCCGCGCGGTCGAAACACTGGCCGGCCCGTGCGGAACCGCCATGGCCGATGAGGTCGACCCGGCCTGAACTGGCACAGCTCGCGCCACCATCAACGCCACCCCCGGACCTCCTTCAGCTTCTGCCGAGGGATGGATGCCCGCCGGTAATGCGTCGGAAACGGACGTTCGACGATCCGATGGCGGCATTAACGACATCCGCGGCGACATCCGCGCGGGCCGCGGGCAAAAGGTGAGGGGCGCCTCACGTTCAGCGGCGCCGATCGGCGGGAAACACCGCCCGGAAATACCCCGTTCGGTATTTCTGTCACGCGATTGGGCCCCGGGTGCCACCCGCCGGGCGGCGCGGCCGGGCGCCGTCCGCCGACCGCCACCCGTCGCGGGACCGCGCGCTCGGCGGCCGAGTCGGGCCGGCACCTCGGCGGCCGAGTCGGGCCGGCACTTCGGCGGCCGAGCCGGGCCGGCACCTCAGCGGCCGAGTCGGGCCAGCACCTCAGCCGGGCGGTTGGTGATCAGCGCCTCCACGCCGAGCTCCAGGCAGAGTTCGACGTCCTCCGGCCGGTCCACCGTCCACACGTGCACCCGGTGCCCGGCCCGGCGCAGCGCCGTCACCAGACCGGGGTCGCGCCGCACCAGCTCGATGCCCGGACCGGCGATCGACGCCCCGCCCGGCAGCGACCTGGTCCGGCCCAGCACCGGCAGCCGGCGCTCCCACAGGTACACCCGGGGCAGTGCCGGGGCGGCCCGCCGCACCCGGTGCAGGGCCAGCTCCGAGAAGCTCATCACCCGCACCGCCGACTCCTCCGGCGCGGCCGGCAGCAGCCCGAACCGGCCCAGCACCCGCAGCAGTTCGCCCTCCACCCGGCCCGCGTACCGCACCGGGTGCTTGGTCTCCACCGCCAGCTCCACCCGCCGCCCGGCGTCCGCCACCAGCTCCAGCAGCCGCTCGAAGGTGAGCACCGAGCTGCGCCGCGGCTCCCCGGGGTGCTTCCACGAACCGAAGTCCAGCGCCGAGAGCTGAGCCAGCGTCATCGCCGACACCGTGCCCCGCCCGTCCGAGGTCCGCTCCACCGTGCGGTCGTGCACGCACACCAGCTGCCCGTCGGCGGTGAGCCGGACGTCGCACTCCAGCCCGTCCGCGCCCTCCTCCAGCGCCCGCCGGTACGCCTCCTCGGTGTGCTCCGGGAGCGCCGCCGAGGAACCCCGGTGGGCGATCACCTTGACCGCCGAGCGGTCGACGCGGTCCGTCCGGGCGGCGGGCGAACCGGCCGCGCTGTGCTGGGTGTCCACGCCGACCACGGTACGCGGCGCCCGGTGGCCGCCGGCCCCCGGCACGGTGGCGGGCGGGTGAACAGCCGCTCCGGGCCGCCCGCTCAGGAGCGGGCGGCGTCCTTCGGCCGCTCCAGCGCCGTCACCGCGAGGGTGGCCAGCGCCGCCACCAGGAACGAGAACAGCGAGGCCGAGGACCACGCCCGCGGGGTGAAGTGCACCGCCCGCTGCACGCCCTCCCAGAACCCGGTCCACCAGCCGCCGATCGCGGACGGGGCGAGCAGCTGGTACACCGCGAAGCCCACCGCCCACGGCAGCAGCATCACCCAGCGCGCCGGGGCGTCCTGCCCCAGGTTCCAGCCGCGCCGCCCCGCGCCCAGGAAGTAGTCCGCCGCCAGCACCGCGAACAGCGGCACGAACACCGAGCCGATCAGGCCCAGGAACCCGTAGTACGAGTCGGTGAACTCCTTGATCCGCAGCGCCAGCACCGTCACCAGCACGCCGATCGCCCCGGTCAGCACCCGGCGGTCCACCCGCGGCCACAGGTTGTGGACCGACATCGCCGTCGAGTACACGTTCGCGAACGACTGGTCGGTCTCCCGCAGCACCAGCACCAGCAGGAACGCCCAGCCCGCCGCCACGCCGGTGAACGACTCGAAGATCCGGCTCTCGTCGCCGCCCGACTGCAGCAGCGCGACGATGCCCAGCACGTAGCACCACACCTGGGCCACCGTGTAGCCGGAGAACGTCGCCCAGAACGCCTTCGAGGAGCTGCGCGCGTGCCGGGTGTAGTCCGCGGCCAGCGGCACGAAGGACACCGACACCGCGATCACCGCGTCCGTCGCGCCCAGGAAGCCGTGCCAGTTGCCCGCGCCCGGGTCCGGGACGCCCTGCCGGGCGAACTGCACCGTGAAGTACACCATCGCGACGCCCACCGCGACCGCCACGTACTTGCGCAGCACCGCGATCGCGCCCAGCGGCCAGATCGTCAGCACCGTGGTCAGCGCGCCCGCCAGCAGCACGAACAGCCAGCGCCAGCCCTCGGTGCCGGACACCGTCTGCGCGCCCCAGGCCACCACCGTCAGCTCGTACACGCCCCAGCCGACGCACTGCACGATGTTCAGCACCGTCGGCACGTACGACAGCCGGGTGCCGAACAGGCCGCGCAGCACCGCCATCGCCGGCGCGCCGGTCCGGGCGCCCACCAGGGCCGCCACCGCCAGCATCGCGGTGCCGATCGCGGTGCCCGCGACCACCGCCGTCACGGCGGCCGCGAAGCCCAGCTCGTGGCCCGGCTTCCCGAGCACCGTCGCGGCGCTGGTGAAGCCGATCAGGCTCACCCCGAGGTTGGCCCAGAGCGCGAACAGCGCCCGGAAGTCCAGGGTGCGCGGCGGGGCGGTGTCGAGGGTCAGCGGAGCCTCGGGGCGGGCCCCGGGGGCAAGATCGGAAATCTGGGCAGACGGAACAGCCGTCATGGCCGATACTCCCTACGCCGGCATTATCCGGACAGGTTCCGGCGGTCAGCGCCCCCTCGGCCGTGGTGGCGTCACCGCCATGCCCTACGGTCGAACCGGCGCACTCTCAGCCTGGCTGGTCCAAGCTCCCGCGACGTTCTTCGGTTTACAGGAGCGACAGGCTAGCCCCCGGCGGGGGGAACGCCAAGACCGGGGGCGCTCCGTCCGCATGGCGGGACCGCTGATGTGCATGTCAGAGCGGCCTAAGGCTTCTCATGATTTCTTCAGGGGCCCGCTTACGGTGTCCGAATCCGGTATAGGAAAAACTGTGCCCCGAGGTTGTGGACCGTGACCCCGGCGCCGCGGTTCGCGGCCGAAGGTTCTGTTCAGCGATGGAGGTCGTCCGTGAGCACCGAGCACGCGAGTGGTACCACCCCGCCGGAGAAGGCCCCCGAGCCCGCCGGCACCGAGGCGGTGGCCGCCGGCTCCGGTACGCCCGCCGCGCCCGTCCCGGCCGCCCCGGCCGCCCCGGCCGCCCCGGCCTACCTGGACGCACCGCCGCCGGTGCTGCCCCCGGCCCCGGCCCAGGCCCCGGCCCCTGAGGTGCCCGCGGCGGACCGGACCATCCAGCTCGGCAAGGTGCCCGCCGAGGCCGCGCCCGCCGCGCCCGCCGCCCCGGCTCCGCTGGACGCGCCGCCGCCGTTCCAGAACCCGTACGGCTCGGCCGCCGAGCCGGTCAGCCCGTTCGCCCGCCCGGACCAGGCCGCCGCGCCCGCCCCGGCGCCCGCCCCGGTCGTGACCGAGACCGCGCTGAGCGCCCTGCCCGCGCCCGTCCTCCAGGAGGGCCCGGCCGCCCCCGGCGACCCGGCCGCCCCGCAGCAGCCGCACCACCCGTTCGGCGCCGGCCAGCCGGTCGGCGGCTGGGGCCACCCCTCCGGCGGCGACCTCCCGGGCGGCGGCGGCCCCGGCGGCCCCGGCACCCCCTGGGGCACGCCGCAGGGCGGCCCCGGCGGCCCCGGCAAGCGCAAGCGCGGCTCGCTGGTCGCCCTGGTCGCGGCCGTCGCCCTGGTGGCCGGCCTGGCCGGCGGCGCGATCGGCGCCTCCGTCACCAACAACGACCGGAACGGCGGCAGCAGCGGCGCCAGCCACAGCAGCACCACCGTCACGGTCGGCAACACCCACCAGAACCTCGACCGGGCCCCCGAGTCCGTCGCCGGGATCGCCGCCAAGGCGCTGCCGTCCACCGTCACCATCAAGGCCGAGGGCTCCAGCGAGTCCGGCACCGGCACCGGTTTCGTCTTCGACACCGAGGGCCACATCCTGACCAACAACCACGTGGTCGCCCCCGCCGCCAACGGCGGCAAGCTCACCGTCAAGTTCTCCGACGGCTCCTCCTACAGCGCCTCCGTCGTCGGCCGCGCCCAGGGCTACGACGTCGCCGTCGTCCGCCTCGACGACCCGCCGACCGACAAGCTCGTCCCGCTGCCGCTCGGCGACTCCGACAAGGTCGCCATCGGCGACGCCACCATCGCCATCGGCGCCCCCTACGGCCTGGAGGGCACCGTCACCACCGGCATCGTCTCCGCCAAGGACCGCCCGGTGGCCTCCGGCGACGAGACCGGCGCGCAGGCTTCCTACATGAACGCCCTGCAGACCGACGCCTCGATCAACCCGGGCAACTCCGGCGGCCCGCTGCTCGACGCCTCCGGCTCGGTGATCGGCATCAACTCGGCCATCCAGTCCAACACCAGCGGCACCGGTCGGGCCGGCTCCATCGGCCTCGGCTTCGCCATCCCCATCAACCAGGCCAAGTGGGTCGCCCAGACCCTCATCAAGGACGGCACCCCCGTCTACGCCATCCTCGGCGTCCTGCGCAACGACAACTACAACGGCGACGGCGCCCAGATCTCCACCACCGCCGTCCAGGGCACCCCCGCCGTCACCCCCGGCGGCCCCGCCGACCAGGCCGGCCTCAAGGCCGGCGACGTCATCACCAAGCTCGGCGGCATCGCCATCGACAGCGGCCCGACCCTGGTCAGCGAGATCTGGACGCACAAGCCCGGCGAGAAGGTCGAGGTCGAGTACAAGCGCGACGGCAAGGCCGCCAAGACCACCGTCACCCTCGGCGAACGCAAGGGCGACAACTGACCCCACCCCTCCCACCCCGGAAACGGTGTGCCCCCGGGCCGCTCCGACCCGTTAGGCTGGCCTCCGCCTAGGAGGGTTGCCCGAGCGGCCTAAGGGACCAGTCTTGAAAACTGTCGTGGCTTCGCGCCACCGTGGGTTCAAATCCCACACCCTCCGCGCAGGTGGGTGAAACCGCCAGGTGAGAGCGGGTGTCGACTCCGGTCGGCACCCGCTCTTTCGTCATCTTGTCTCACCTCGTGCACCCCGTATCCCGGCCCGGTCCACCCTGTGTGTGGAACACCGGTGGAACGTTTTCGGGCCCGGCGGCGGGCCTACTCGGCCAGGTCGTCGCCGTTCAGGAAGCGCTCGATCAGGGCGTTGGAGTGGTCCTCGCGGTCGTTGATGACCTTCGCGTAGAACCGAAGCAGGACGGCGATGCTGTGCCCTGCCCGACGCGCCACCTCCGCCTTGTCCACGCCCGCGGTCAGCCACCCCGACACGGCGGTGTGCCGCGCCGAGTACGGGACGTCGGCGAACGGGCTGTCCACCTGCTCGGGGGGCAGGACCAACTTCCGTGCGGCCTTCCACACCTCCGCGGTCTCCTTGGTGAGCACGACGCCGCCCCGCGCCGCCCGGAAGAGCCGACCGTCCGGCGCGACACCGAACTCCGCGATGTGCTCCCCCAGCATCTGCACCAGGACCGGCGGGATGGGAACCGGCCGCGTGGAAAGTTTCTTGGTTGGCCGTCCATCGCTCCAATCGGCTGACGTGCAGAGGCCCGGTCAGGTGCTCTGACCGGGCCTAGCGGTTCTACAGCTGGAGAGTTCTTCCCAGTCGGGAATTACCAGAATTTACTCGTCACTGGAGAGCTCGCGCATGAATGCCTGGGTGTGCTGGCCCCAGTAGCTGCGCAAATCGTCGAACTGGTCAGGGTTGAGGTGCATATTCTCGGCCTTAGCATAAGCCAGGATCAGGACGTCGAGTGCAGTCTCAGTCTTGCGAATGAGCTTGATCATCTCTTCTGCGTCGGTACTGTTGACGCCGCCGTCGGCGACAGCCTTGAGCCTGTCGTAGACATCGCGGATGAACGGGTGCCGGTGGTTGAGACGGACGATCGCCTTGCCGTTGAGATGGTCGATCTCGAACATCTCCTTGCCTGGCCAGTTGCCGTCGACCAGAGTGAAGGGCTTCTCCTTCACCTGCTCGCGGACCTGCTCGGCCTGTTCCTGGTCATCGGCCACTCCGAGGTCCTCGATCAGCTCCTCGATGATCTGCTCGGTGTCCTTCTCGGTGAGGTGCTTGCCTGCCTGCCCCGGGAGCATGGTTTTGTCGGCGCGGGCCGCGGCGGCCGTGGCCTCGGCGTGCTGGTGGGCAGCGGCGCGCTCCTGCGTAGCGACTTCGCCCCAGTGGGCGCGGATCGACTTGCGGGCCTGCTTGACGGGACGCTCCAACCAGGTCCTGAGGTCGTTGCGAAGCTTGTCGACGGGGACCGCACCGCGTTTGACGTTGCGGACCTGGAAGAACTCGTCCAGCTCGGCCGGGAAGGCGACTTCGATGCCGATGTAGCGGTCGACCTTGTCGATTCCGGAGGGGAGCAGTCGAGCCACGATGTCGTAGTTGATCTCCCGGTTGTTGCGAACCATGCTGATCTTGCCGGCGCTGTCGGAGATTTGGAATTCGTTCTTGATATCCCGGCCGTATCGGTCCTTGAGACCGCCCTCACCCTCCCGCCACCGGAACTGGACTGGGGCAATGGTGACGGTGACGTGAATGCTGTGACCGTCGGCGATCTGGATGTCGGCCTCATCGATGAGAACGCCCTGCACGTTCTCCTTGGGGTAGTTCTTGGCGATGCGCGGGTTGTCGAGGAGGAACAGCGGGTCAAGGAGCGTGATCTCAGTGGTGTTGAGCTTGATCCTCAGGCCCTGGTCGAGGAACTTGCGGTAGGTGCGGGCGATGAAGCTGCGCAGTTCAGCGAGCTTCTCGTTGAGACTGGTGGCGTAGTGGCCACCCGAGGTGAGGCGGTCGATCTTGCCGTAGATCACTAGGGTGCCGGAGTCGAGCGGGGCCCCGTCAGGGGTGACCATGGCGTCGGCGTAGGCCGTGGGCCAGGCGTCGACCTCGTGGGCCCGGATGTGGGTCTGTTCGCCGGTCGATACCTCGTCGAGGTCGAGGTAGCAATGGCGGATGGTGCCGTCGCTGACCTGCTTGGTGTAAACCTCGATGCGCCGGCCCAGGCTCAGGCCAGCCAGCTTCATGCCGACGCCGAAGCGGCCGAGGCTGCCCCGCTGTCCGTAGCGGGTGCTGTAGCCCATGGACAGGACGTGGGCGAGAATGTCGGATTTGATGCCGCGGCCGTTGTCGACGATGGCGATTTCGTCGATGCTCGTCTTGTTGGGGCCGAAGGTCGTGATGACCTGAATTTGGCTTGCGCCTGCCTCGATGGAGTTGTCGATGGGCTCGCCGATGGCCGCGGTCAGGTCGAAGCCGGAGTCGCGCATCGACTTAAGCGCGGTGTCGACCTTGATGATGTCGGCTACGGGCTTCTGGCTAGTCGAGGGCTTATCGGGCTCGGGGGGCTGGAAGAGCGGGGTGGTGTTCATCGGGTTCCTTCCGCGGGAGCGGTTCTCGGGGCGGGGATGGTCAGGCGCTGCTCCAGTACGGCCCGAAGGGTTGCCGGACAGAACGGGCATATCACCTGGGAGTAGTTGGGGCGGTCCGGGTGCAGGATGTTGGTCAGGTGGGGGCGCATGGCGTGAAACAGGCTGCATTCGGCGGTAAACGCCTGCTCTGCGGAAGTGTGCACGTCATACGTGAAGTACTCGCCGCGAGACGAAGCGCAGTGCTGAAGAAGTCGGCGCCGTATGCATGTGTCGCTGCGACCGATGTAGTGCGGCGCGCCGCGGCGGTAGAGCACGTAGGCGCCGATGTAGCCCTCCGGGATGAGGGCGCGAACTACCCACGGGGCGAGTCGGAAGGAGCGAGGGCGCATCATGCGGCAGCGACCTCCGAGGCGTATGCCGTCCGGGCCAGTTTCCGTGCTCGGGAGATCTGCTCGCGTACGCGGGGCAGCGAGATACCGCGCCGCGCCGCGAGGGCATCCGGCTCAAGACCAGCGGCCATCTCCAGAAGCAGGGCACGCTGGGACTCGGTGAGTGAGGGCGTGGTCTGCAGCCAGTAGCAGGTGTCGACCGTGGCGAAGCTCATCTCCTCCACGCCGGGCTCCTCCTGCGGCTCCAGCTCGCTCAGCCGCATCGACGGCACGAGCTTGCGCCGTTCCTGCAGCACTGCGCCTGCATGTGCCATGGCGCTGCGCACCTGGAACGGAGCCAGGCTGCTGGAGTTCAGCCGAATGATCTCGTCCTTCGCGCGGTCTACGCGGTCGAGGATGAAAAGGTCGCACGTGTTGTCGGCGCGACGGGTTAGCAGCATGAGAGCGTGCTGCGCCTGCTCGGTGAGCGGCATCTGGTATCTCCTGGTCTAACTGCGGCCCCCATGCGGTGGGACGCGGTTGAAGTAGTGGAGCGTGTGAAGTTGTGGTTCAAGGGTACCTGGAGCCGGTTTACCCCTGCCAGGGTTTCCCGCTTGCTGCCGTGCTGCCCTCAATACGGAAGGGCGGCCTGGGTGGCTAGTTGTTGCGCGCACCCGCGACTCGCCGAGTCCCGAGCGTGTCAGCCTTGCGGGGTGTGTACGGCATCGATGCCCTCCACGACTTGAGCCGCTCTGGTGCTTCCTTCTCCACCTGGCGCAGCGTCGCCAGCGCGTGCTCCGGAGAAACCATGGAGACGATCTTGGAGTTAGAGCCCCAGGATGCCAGTAGAGACCAATGTTGACCGAGGCCCTGACCTGCAGCTTTGAACTTGCTCCGAGACCAGCGGGGCTTGAAAGCCTGCTTCGGGACGAAGAGGCCGCAGGCGCCGACGGGAGAGTCGTGATCCGGTGAACCAGCTATGGGACCTTGGGACATATGTGGAACGTGCGTTTACTTCCTTGCATCCCAGGGGCGCTCTCACTCCGCTCAGAGGGGTGCGGCGCAACACCGTCCGGGCGTTCTCGAAAATTATCGTGGCCTCGTGTCACTGTGGGTTCAAATTCCACACCCTCCGTCCAGTAACGGCCCCCGACCAGCAGCGATGCGGTCGGGAGGCCGTTGCCGTTCCCAGAGCGAACGGACCGCCTGTGCTTCTTGAAAGCTTCGTAGTCGTACGACAGCATGGGCTCCTGTATCGGGATGGGGGCGTTGCAGCGCGCAGCGGTGTCGGCCCGCGCCTCGACTCTGGCAGAGATCATCTGTCAGGTCAGTCATGGATGAGAGGGGGCGGCTCGTGATCGGTGAGGTTCCCGGTGTTGAGATCGGCCAGGAGTTCAGTTCGCGCCGTGAGGCGCACGAGGCAGGGGTGCACCGTCCGTTGCAGGCGGGGATCTGCGGGACGAAGCGTAGTGGTGCTGAGTCGATCGTGGTCTCTGGTGGGTACAAGGACGACCAGGACTATGGCGACGTCATCGTTTACACCGGGCACGGCGGGCAGGATGCAGCGAAGAACCAGGTCAGTGACCAGAGTTTGGACGATCCCGGGAACGCAGCACTGGTCACCAGCCACCTCGAGGGTCAACTCGTTCGGGTGCTGCGCGGGGCGCACCGAGGCTCGCACTTTGCGCCGCTCAGCGGGTACCGCTACGACGGGTTGTACCGGGTGGCGAGTTACGGCAGCACGGTCGGTTCCGACGGGCACCGGATCTGGCAATTCCGCTTGGAAGCGGATCAGGAGGTCGACGTACCCGGAGCCCCTGACCAGGACGTGCAGCCGGTATCGATGACCATTCCCGCCCCACTACCGTCCGGAAACGCAACGCCCGCACGGGCGCGGACGGAGGTGCAGCGGACCGTCCGCAGCGGGGCGGTCGTGCGGCAGGTGAAGTCCTGGCATGGGAGTGCCTGTCAGATCTGCGGCCTGGTGGTGGTTCTGCCGGGTGGCGTATATAGCGAGGGTGCCCACATCCAAGCGTTGGGCAGTCCGTACGGCGGTCCAGACACCACGGACAACGTGCTCTGCCTCTGTCCGACCTGTCACGTGATGTTCGACGGTGGCGCGATCGTCCTCACGGATGAACTGGGCGTCGTCAAGCATGGCGAGTTGGTGGGCGAGCTGCGGACTCATCCCCAGCACCTCATCGACCCCGTGCGGGTCCGTAACCACCGCGAACGCTGGGGCGGTTGATCCGGTTCGTGCGAGGCTCGGGGCCGGCCCGGCGAAGGGCTGGCCCCGAACGGTCAGAGCGTGATCGTCGGATCGGTGCTGTGGTAGCCCTTCCCGTCAGGCCAGATGACAGCACACCCCTGGCTGGCTGCCAGGTCGAGCAGATCGGTGCGGGGTTGGCTGGGGACCAGGATGGCCTTGCGGGGAGTGCCGAGGTACCGCGAGTAGTCGGCGAGTTGGCCGATCGCCATTCGGATGTTCTCGCGTGTGACGCTTCCCTTGGCTTCGACTAGCAGGTTCAGGGCTTCGACGTACACGTCGGTGTAGAGAGGGCGAGTCTCACCGGTTGGCATGATCTGGTGCCGTCCCACTTGGTGGTTCTTGGTCCGCAGGTAGTCGCCCAGGGCGGAGACGAGCTTCGACTCCTTCCGCTCCGCCTCATACGCCTCACGGTTAGGGTCAACGAACATCTTCTCCGTTAGCTGCTGCTCCAGAGGGAGGCGCTGTACGGGGTTGGTGCTATCGGTGGCCCCGAGCAGCCGGCCGAGGCGTGATGTCGGGGCTTGGGGTCGAGTGTCGACGGGGCGAAGTCGGAAGACGATGACCTTCCGGAGCGGTCCGTCGTTCGTCTCCGGCGCGTCCGCCTCGTAGGACGGGTCGGCAGCGGCGATCTCGAACTCACCGAGGTAGGTGACCAGGCCGCGGGCACCCTTGAAGACGCGCAGTGCGCGTCCTTCTACCTTGTGGTTGAGGATGCTGGCGTTCCCCGAGAGCATGCGCTGGTCGCCGTACTGTCCTTCACCGCTGTAGTGGAAGTGCCCGTCGGGCATCCAGCCGTCGTAGTAGCCGTGCTTCTCCCCAGCGACCGGGTCGGTGAAGATCATGACGTTCGGGGTCTTCGCCGACGGACCGATGCCTCCCTGGGTCCGTCCGCCGAAACGGGTGTGGAGCTGCTTGCGCTCGATGGTGTCGCCGGGCTCCAGGCTCCATGTGGTGTTCTGCGGCTCGGTCATCTGCTCGTCCCCCAAGTTGTTGGGTACGTCGAGTCATTCACCCGACAGGATGAGCATACAAATGCACTATATGAATTGGATACCGAATTTTGGCATCCGATCCACCGTTCAATCCGGGCAGGCGCCGGCGGCGGGGGTCAGAACAGGGTGGGCGGGACGTCCGGGCCGGGCAGGCCGGGGAGGGCGTCCTGCCAGAGGGTGGCTTCGGCGAGGGGGAGTTGGCGCATGCTGGCGGTGCAGAGGGTGAGGGAGCGGCGGTCGCGCTTGTGGTCGTGGACGACGCCGTAGCCGGTGCGGCGGGTGGGCATGAGGGCGACCGGGCGGTCGCAGTCGGGGCACTGGATCCGGGGTGCGCGCATGGGACCAGGGTGCCGGAGCGGACCGACACCGCGGGAGGGGGCGGCGGGTGGTTGTCCGGGCGGGCGGGCAGGAGGAGAGTGCGGGCGAGTCGAGTGGAGGTTGCCGTGGGTGGGTTGGTCGAACGGCTGCGCGCGGGGCTGCCGGACGGGGCGGTCGCGGTCGATCCGGACGTGACGGCCGCGTACGCGCGGGACATGGCCGGTTTCTGCGCGGCGGGCGAGCCCGCGGTGCTGGTGTTCCCGGAGACGGTCGAGCAGGTGCGGTTCGTCATGCGGACGGCGACCGAGCTGCGGGTGCCGGTGGTGCCGCAGGGCGCCCGGACGGGCCTGTCGGGCGGGGCGAACGCGGTGGACGGCTGCGTGCTGCTGTCGCTGACCCGGATGGACCGGATCCTGCACCTCGACCCGGTCGACCGGATCGCCGTGGTGCAGCCGGGCGTGGTCAACGCCGAACTGTCGCGCGCCGCCGAGGCCCTGGGGCTGGCCTACCCGCCGGACCCGTCGAGCTGGGAGTCCTGCACCATCGGCGGCAACATCGGCACCGGCGCCGGCGGCCTGTGCTGCGTGAAGTACGGCGTGACCGCCGAGTACGTGCTCGGGCTGGACGTGGTGCTGGCCGACGGGCGGCTGCTGCGGACGGGGCGGCGCACCGCGAAGGGCGTGGCCGGGTACGACCTGACCCGGCTGCTGGTCGGTTCGGAGGGCACGCTGGGCGTGGTCGTCGAGGCGGTGCTGGCCCTGCGGCCCGCACCGGGGCCGCAGCTGGTGCTGGCGGCGGAGTTCGACTCGGTGGACGCCGCGGGGGCGGCGGTGTGCGCGGTGGTGTCGGCCGGGCACACGCCCTCGCTGATGGAGCTGATGGACACCACCACCGTCCGGGCGGTGAACGGGATGGCCCGGATGGGGCTGCCGGAGTCGACCCGGGCGCTGCTGCTGGTCGCCTTCGACGGCCCGGACCGGCGGGAGCGGCTGGCGGCGGTCGGCGAGCTGTGCACCGCCGCCGGGGCCACCGGGGTGGTGCCGGCCGAGGACCGGGCGGAGTCCGAACTCCTGCTGCAGGCGCGGAGGCTGTCGCTGCCCGCGCTGGAACGGCTGGGCACCACGATGATCGACGACGTGGCGGTGCCGCGCAGCGCGCTGGCCGCGATGCTGAACGGCGTGGCGGAGATCGCCGACCGGCACCGGCTGACCATCGGCGTGGTCTCGCACGCGGGCGACGGCAACACCCACCCGGTGGTGATCTTCGACGCCGGGGACGAGGACGAGACGGCCCGGGCCCGGAGCTCCTTCGACGAGATCATGGCGCTCGGCCTGGAGCTGGGCGGGACGGTGACCGGTGAGCACGGCATCGGCCTGCTGAAGCGCGAGTGGCTGGCCCGCGAGCTCGGCCCGGTCGGGCTGGAGCTGCAGCGGCAGATCAAGGCGGCGTTCGATCCGCTGGGGATCCTCAACCCGGGGAAGATGCTCTGAACCGGGGGAATCCGCCGATCATCACAAGATGATGGTCAGTATATTCGCGCGCCGTTCAACCGACCATCATAGTAAGTCATCCGGATGGTATGAGGATTTCGCGAAATGGCGAAATATCGACTTCGCGGGGTCGTCGCACCAGGACGGGGCGTGGACGGACCGTTCGTGCACCCCGGGGCTCGCACGACTCGCCGGAAATCCCCGCCCACGCGCCCGTCCGGACGGGACTCCCGCTGCCGCCGTCCGGGCGAAACGGCAGCTGGCGGGCGGTGTGTCTGTCGACGAACCGTTCGGCCCGGGATTATGCGCCACTGCCACCGCGTCACGCTAATGGGGGAAAAGGCTCAGTGGTGCTGGTGCTTTGTCGATTTGTTGCGGAAGTCTGTCCCTCGGCGTCGCAGCCCCGGAGCCCCGTCTGGCCACGGACTCCGGAAACACTTTTTCCATCTGGTCATACCCGGTGAGAATCCACGGAGGAAATCCCATGGCGCGCTTCCGCACCACACGTCTGGCCGCGCTGGTCGCGTCCGTCCCGCTCGCCGCCGGCCTGCTGCTGGCCGGGGCGGGTGCCGCGGCGGCCGACAACGGTGCGGCTGCCGGTCACGGCTCGAACAGCGGCGTGGTCTCGGACTTCGGCAGCGGCAACATCTTCGGGTCGGTCGACGGCAACTACAACTCCACCCAGCAGACGGCCACCGGCGCCGGTGCGTCGAACCAGAACAACACCCTCGGAGTGAAGGACAACTCGGGCACCGTCTACGCGGACCAGTCCAACAAGAACTTCAACCTCGTCTTCGCGCCGGTCTACTCGTACTGACCTCCCGGCGGGAGGTGCGGACGGACCGGCGGGGGCGCCGGACCGGACGGAGCACGGACCGCCGGAGCACCCGGGAACGGAAAGGGTCACCGCCTCGGGGGCGCGAGGAACGACGAACGACGCACGACGCACGACGCACGACGCACGAGAACGACGCAGGACGCAGGAGGACGACGCACGACGATCGGAGCGCCTCGGGGG
>NZ_JBHUWH010000008.1:0-51770 GCF_042670125.1 Kitasatospora sp. NPDC057198
GCCGTGGGCCGGGCCGGAACGGCGGGCGAACGGGACGGGAAGGGGCGGGGAAGGAGCGGGCGGTCGCGGCGCGGTGGCGTTGACAGGCTGTCAGCAGCCTCGGTCTAATGCTGCTTCGCCGAACGCGCAGCTCACCGGGGGGAGCCGGGAATGGGACGTTCCAGGATCGACGCAATGTTCGAACGCGATCGGGCCGCCAGTGGTGCGGGCATCGTGCTCGAGGAGGTGTCCGGAGGCCGCGCGGTGGCGCGGATGAAGGTCACCGAGGAGATGGCCAACGCGCACGGGATCGGGCACGGCGGGTACGTGTTCCTGCTCGCCGACGCCGCGTTCTCGTACGCCTGCAACAGCTACGGGCCGGTCGCGCTGGCCCAGGGCGCGCAGATCGCCTTCCTGGCCCCGGCGCAGCTCGGCGACGAGCTGGTGGCGGAGGCCGTGGAACGCACCATGGCGGGCCGGCAGGGCGTCTACGACGTCACGGTGCGGACGGCGGCGGGCACGGTGGTCGCCGAGTTCCGGGGCCAGAGCGTGCTGGTCGCGGGCGTGCCGCACAGCGCCTCGGGCGTGCCGCACGGCGGCTGAGCCCGGGAACTGCGACGGGGGGACGCCCCTCACCGGGGGTGCCCCCGCGCTGTGCGGGCGGCGTAACCGCCGACCGTCCGCCGCGGAGACAGTCGCGAAATGCGCCCTTCCTACAGTCGCCACAGGCAGGTGCAGGTCGAACGGAAGGGCTCCCGTGGCCGGACAGGTGGCGCAGGACGCAGCGAAGCCGCAGCGACCGGGGACCGAACAGGTCAGGTCGGTCTGCTCCTACTGCGGGGTGGGCTGCGGCCTGCTCCTGGACGTCGGCACCGGCCCGGACGGCCGCCGCACCGTGCGGAAGGTCTCCGGGGACCCGGACCACCCGGCCAACCGCGGCCGGCTGTGCACCAAGGGCGCGACCACCGCCGACATGCTGGCCGCGCCCGGCCGGCTCACCACCGCCCTGGTGCGCCCCGCCCGGGGCGAGGACCCGGTGCCGACGCCGGTCGCCGAGGCGATCGCCGCCACCGGCCGCCGGCTGCGGGCGATCGTGGACGAGCACGGCCCGGACGCCGTCGCGCTGTACGTCTCCGGGCAGATGAGCCTGGAGGCCCAGTACCTGGCCAACAAGCTCGCCAAGGGGTACCTGCGCACCAACCGGATCGAATCGAACTCCCGGCTGTGCATGGCCAGCGCCGGGACGGGCTACAAGCTGTCGCTGGGTGCGGACGGCCCGCCCGGCTCCTACCGGGACCTCGACCTGGCGGACGTGTTCCTGGTGATCGGCTCGAACGCGGCCGACTGCCACCCGATCCTGTTCCTGCGGATGATGGACCGGGTCAAGGCGGGCGCCAAGCTGATCGTCGTCGACCCCCGGCGCACCGCCACCGCCGCCAAGGCCGACCTGTTCCTCCAGCTGAGGCCCGGCACCGACCTGGCGCTGCTGAACGGCCTGCTGCACCTGCTGCACGCGAACGGGCACCTCGACGAGGCGTTCATCGAGCGGCACACCGAGGGCTGGGCGGCGATGCCGGAGTTCCTCGCCGACTACCCGCCGCACAAGGTCGCCGAACTCACCGGCCTGGCCGAGGCCGACATCCGCCGGGCCGCCGAACTCATCGGCGAGGCGGGGGAGTTCACCAGCCTGTGGACGATGGGGCTGAACCAGTCCACCCACGGCACCTGGAACACCAACGCCCTGGTCAACCTGCACCTGGCCACCGGCACCATCTGCCGCCCCGGCAGCGGCCCGTTCTCGCTGACCGGCCAGCCCAACGCGATGGGCGGCCGCGAGATGGGCTACATGGGCCCCGGCCTGCCCGGCCAGCGCTCCGTCCTCGCCCCCGCCGACCGGGAGTTCACCGAGCGGCTGTGGAACCTGCCGCCCGGCACGCTGCGCGCCGACGGCGTCGGCAAGGGCACCGTCGAGATGTTCGAGAAACTGGCCGACGGCGAGATCAAGGCGTGCTGGATCATCTGCACCAACCCGGTCGCCTCGGTCGGCAACCGGCGCACCGTCATAGCCGGCCTGGAGAAGGCCGAACTCGTCATCACCCAGGACGTGTTCACCGACACCGAGACCAACGCCTACGCCGACGTCGTGCTCCCCGCCGCGCTGTGGACCGAGACCGAGGGCGTGCTGATCAACAGCGAACGCAACCTCACGCTGGCCCGCCCCGCCGCCGACGCCCCCGGCGAGGCCCTACCCGACTGGCGGATCATCGCCGAGGTCGCCCGCGCCATGGGCTACCCGGAGGGCTTCGAATTCACCGACGCCGAGCAGGTCTTCGAGGAACTCAAGCAGGCGTACAACCCCGCCACCGGCTGGGACCTGCGCGGCGCCTCCTACCCCCGGCTGCGCGACACCCCCGTGCAGTGGCCCGCCGCCGACCCGGACGGCCCCGACCGCAACCCGATCCGCTACCTGCTGCCCGACGGCACCCCGCACTTCCCCACCCCCAGCGGCCGGGCCGCCTTCCACCCCCGACCGCACCTCGACCCGGCCGAACTCCCGGACGACGACTACCCGTTCGTGCTGAACACCGGCCGCCTCCCGCACCAGTGGCACACCCTCACCAAGACCGCCAAGGTCGCCAAGCTGGCCAAGCTGGACCCGTTGCCGTTCGTCGAGATCCACCCCGAGGACGCCGCCGCGCTCGGCGTCGGCGAGGGCGAGAGCGTCGAGGTCTCCTCCCGGCGCGGCTGGGCCGTGCTGCCCGCCAAGGTCACCGACCGGGTGCAGAAGGGGAGTTGCTTCGCGCCGTTCCACTGGAACGACCTGTTCGGCGAGTACCTGTCGGTCAACGCCGTCACCTCCGACGCCGTCGACCCGCTCTCCTTCCAACCCGAACTCAAGTACTGCGCCGTCTCGTTGACCAAGGTACCGACGCCCTCGCCGGTGCCCACCGCGGCCGCCACCCCCACCACCGCCTCGGTGTTCGGGCTGGACACCGCGCCCCCGCCGGTCCTCTCCGAGGGCGAACGCCGGTACCTGGCCGGGTTCCTGGCCGCCATCCCGACCGGCCTGCCCGGCGTGCCCGTGCTCCCCGCCGACGCCCCGTTCGACCCCGGGCACGCCCAGTGGGTCAACGGCGCCCTGGCCGGCCTCTACTCGCGCGCCACCGAGCCCGCCCCGGCCGCCGCCGGCCCCACCCGCCAACTCCTGGTCCTGTGGGCCTCGCAGACCGGCACCGCCGAGGAGTACGCCGCCGCCGCCGTCGCCCGGCTCACCGCCGGCGGCCACCCCGCCGCCCTGCGCGCGATGGCCGACACCGACCCGGCCGCCCTCCCCGGTGACGCCGACCTGCTGCTGATCACCTCCACCTACGGCGACGGCGACGCCCCCGACAACGGCGCCGGCTTCTGGGACGCCCTCAGCGCCGACGGCACCACCCGCCTCGACGGCCGCCGCTACGCCGTCCTCGCCTTCGGCGACTCCCACTACCAGGACTTCTGCGGCCACGGCCGCCGGCTCGACACCCGGCTCGCCGAACTCGGCGCCCACCGCCTCGCCCCCCGCGCCGACTGCGAACCCGACTACGAGAACACCGCCGACAGCTGGCTGGACGGCGTCCTGGCCGCCCTCGGCCGGCCCGGCACGCCCCCGCCGCCCCCGGCCGCCGCCCCCGCCACCAGCGCGCGCCGCGCCACCACCCCGGCCCGGCTGGTCGGCAACCGGCTGCTCTCCGGTCCCGGTTCGGGCAAGGAGGTGCGCCGCTTCACCTTCGACACCGGCGACCTCGGCCTCCCGCTCGACTACGCCGTCGGCGACGCGCTCGCCGTCCACCCCGTCAACTCGCCCGCCCTGGTGGACGAATGGCTCGCCGTCACCGGCCTGCCCGGCGACAGCGCCGTCACCCTCCCCGGCCCCGGCGAACTGCCGCTGCGCGAAGCCCTCGCCCACCACCTCGACATCACCAGGGTCAGCCCCAAACTGCTCCGCTTCACCGCCGAACGCACCCGCGACGAACGCGAGCTGCGCGCCCTGCTGCGCGCCGACAACACCGACGCGCTGGCCCGCTGGACGTGGGGCCGCCAAGCCGTCGACGTGGCCGCCGAGTTCGGCGTCCGCGCCGGCGCCCAGGACTGGGCCGACGTGTTCGGCAAGCTCCAGCCCCGCCAGTACTCGATCTGCTCCAGCCCGCTCACCGACCCGCGGCTGGTCTCGCTCACCGTCTCCGTGGTCCGCTGGGACAGCCTCAAGGGCCAGCCGCGCGGCGGTGTCTGCTCCACCCACCTCGCCGACGCCGACCCCGGCGCCGCCGTCCCCGTCCACCTCCAGCGCTCCCCGCACTTCCGCCCGCCCGCCGACCCCGCCACCCCCATGATCATGGTCGGCCCCGGCACCGGCGTCGCCCCCTTCCTCGGCTTCCTGGAGGACCGCCGCGCCCGCGGCCACCGCGCCCCCAACTGGCTGTTCTTCGGCGAGCAGCACCGGGCCACCGACTTCTACTACCGGGAGGAACTCACCGCCCACCTCGCCGACGGCACCCTCACCCGCCTCGACACCGCCTTCTCCCGCGACCAGCGCGCCAAGGTCTACGTCCAGGACCGGATGCGCGAACACGGCCACCACCTGTGGTCCTGGCTCCAGGACGGCGCCCACTTCTACGTCTGCGGCGACGCCTCCCGGATGGCCAAGGACGTCGACCGCGCCCTGCACGACATCGCCACCGCCCACGGCAACCTCACCCCCGAGGACGCCGCCGCCTACGTCAAGTCCCTGGCCGCCGAGAAGCGCTACGTCCGCGACGTGTACTGACCGGGGCCGGCAGGTCCTGTTTGAACGTGTTCAGCCCCGGCTATTTGAACGCGTTCAGTGGTGCGGTAGCGTACCGGTCGGGCGCCACCGGACCGTGGCGTTCCTCCTGGTACGCCCGCACGCCGTCGGTGCGGCGGGCGCGGCACCACGTACGAGAGCGGGGGCGGAGCCATGCCCGGAAGCGGATTCGAGCAGTGGGTGGCGGAGTTCGAGGCGGAGAAGGCGCGCCGGGAGTGGATCGCCGACCCGGAGTGGGCGCGCGGGGTCGAGCTGCCCGCGGTGGTGGCGCGCAGCCTGCAGAAGTTCCAGGTGGGGGAGGACGGGGACGGCGCCAACCTGCGGGCCAAGGCCGACCTGGCGGGGGACGCGGCGTACGCGGCGGCGGTGCGGCTGTTCGTCGACGAGGAGCGCAACCACGCGCGGCTGCTCGCCGAACTGCTGGGCGCGGCCGGCGTCCCGCTGCTGGACGGGCACTGGAGTGACGGGGTGTTCGTCCGGGTACGCCGACTGCTGGGTCTGCGCACCGAGTTGATGGTGCTGATGGTCGCCGAGCTGGTCGCCGTCGAGTACTACCGCAGCCTGCGCGACGGCCTCGCGGACCCGCTGGCCCGCGAGGTCACCGACCGGATCCTGCGCGACGAGCGGCGCCACATCCCGTTCCACGTCCGGCGGTTGCGCCAGTCCTTCGCGGAACTCGCGCCCGCCGCCCGCCCGTTCGCCCACCTGTCCTGGCTGCTGCTGGCCCTCGCTGGCGCCCTGTTCGTCGCCGTCGACCACGGCCCCGCCCTGCACGCCGTCCGCACCTCCCGGGGCCGCTTCCTGCTGGCCGTCACCCGCCACGCCTGGACGGTCGGCACGCGGATGGCGCCCCGCGGCGGGCGGACGGCGGCGGAGCCGCTCCCCGAGTAGGGCCTACTCCCCGGTGGTGCCGTCGAGGCGTTCGCGCAGCAGGTCGGCGTGGCCGTTGTGGCGGGCGTACTCCTCGATCAGGTGGGTGACGACGTAGCGGAGGGTGAAGACCTCCTCGCGCCAGTGGATCGGGGTGTCGAGGGAGGCGGCGTCGTTGACGGTGGCGCGGGAGCGGGCGGACTCCTCGTGCCAGATCCGGAAGGCTTCGTCGGGGTCGGCGGCGTCCACCTCGAAGGCGGCGTCGCCGGGCCAGTGCGCGGGGGCGTCGTCGCCGTTGACGACGTTGCGGAACCAGCTGCGCTCGACCTCGGCGAGGTGGCGGACCAGGCCGAGCAGCGAGAGCTCGGAGGGCGGCACGGCGCGCTCCCGGAGCTGTTCGGCGCTCAGGCCGGCGCACTTCATCGCCAGCGTCTCGCGCTGGTACTGGAGGAACTCGGTCAGGGAGGCCCGGTCGTCGGCCACCCGGGAGGGCTCGGTGCGCTGAAGGTCGCTCATCGGACCATCATGCCAACCCGGGGGGCCGTACGGCACGGCCCGGGTCAGTGCGCGGGCCGCTCGTCGACGACCTGGCGGAGCTTGCCGGTGCGCGGATTGGTGAGCAGCTCCGAGCGCGGCACCCACTCCACCCGCAGCGGGTGGATCGCCCCGATCGCGCTCTCGTCGGCGTAGGTGGGCCGGGCGGTGAGGACGGCGCGGCGCAGCGTCTCGGTGAGTTCGGCGGGCGGCGCGGCGTCGCCGGTGTGGCCGAGGCGGATGATCAGGCCGTCGCGGTTCTCCCAGCGGCGCTGGACGAGTTGCATGCCGGTGATGTGGTGCCCGGGGTCGTGGGCGAGCAGCACGTCGCGGACGTCCTCGGTGGGCATGCTGACGATGCCGACCCGGGCGCCCTCGGAGGAGCGGCCGAGCAGCCGGAAGGTGGTGCAGGTCCCGTCGGTCCACTCGGCGCGGTCGCCCGCCGGGTAGCGCAGGATCGGCACCAGGGTGCGGAACAGGTTGGTGACCACCACCCGGCCCGGGACGCCGGGTTCGGTGATCGGCTCGCCGGTGGCGTCGTCGACCAGCTCGACCACCGTCCGGTTCGGGAAGGCCCGGTGGACCCGCAGGTCGTCCCCGGCGGGCACCGGCCCGGCGACCAGCCCGGCGTCCACCGAGGCGTAGCCGATCGAGGACAGCGCCGCGTTCGGGAAGGCCGAACGCAGCAGCGGGCGCAGGTCGTTGAACAGGATGTCGCCGCCGAACAGGATCAACTCGACCTGCGGGGCGGGCCGTTCCTGCTTGAGCAGCGTCTCGGCGACGGCGGACAGCTTCATCGGCTCGCCCGCCAGCACGTCCACGCCGAAGGAGTGCACCAGGTCGGCGACGTACTCGTCGGGCGCGGTGGCCACCGGCAGCCGGACGTTGTCGATCGGCGCGTGGTGCAGGGCGCCCTCGATGAACAGGAAGCCGCTGTAGAACTCGCCCGCCCGGAACAGGTTGGCGACCTTCTGCCCCGGCTTCAGCCCGGCGTCGACCAGCCCGGCGCCGAACGCGCTGACCGAGTCGACGTGTTCGGAGCGCGTCCACGGCGAGAACTTGGGCGCGCCGGTGGTGCCACCGGACTTGTAGACCGCGGCGTCGGTCAGCGGGCCGGTCAGCAGCCGGTTGTCCGGCCAGCGGTTGGCCGACCAGAACGCGACGTGGTCGATGACGGGCAGCTGGGTCAGCGAGGTGACGGTGGCGGGCACGTCGCGGTACAGCTCGGCGTAGAACGGCGAGCGGCGCCGGGCGTGGTCGACCAGGGCCTGAAGCGGCAGAGCGGGCAAGGGAGTTGCTCCTCGGTCAGGGGGTTTCTACGGGGGTGTGGCCGATCCAGTCGCGGGCGAGCCGCTGCACGGCGCCGCCGTCGCGGTCGGCGAGCTTGGCGTCCAGGTAGGCCGCGGCCCACGGCCCGGTGGGGATCCGGAACGGCGGCCGCTCCTCGGCGAGCGTGCGCAGCACCGCCTCGGCGACCTCCGCGGCGGGCTGCCCGGCACCCGCCCAGTGCGCGCCGATCCGGTCCCCGTACGCGGCGAAGGTCTCCGCGTACGGGCCCGAAGCGGCCTGCACGGTACGGCGGTCGACGTCCGGGAAGATGCCGAACCGGGTGTCCGGGACGTAGCCCGGCACCAGCACCGAGACCCGGACGCCGTGCGCGGCGGCGACCGGGGCGAGCGCTTCCATGAAGCCCTCGACGGCGAACTTGGCCGCGCAGTAGGCCTCGTTGAAGGGCTGCCCGATCACGCCGTGCACGCTGCCGATGGTCAGCAGCCGGCCGCCGGAGGCCCGCAGCAGCGGCATCGCGGCGCGCGAGACGGCGACGGTGCCGAAGAAGTTGACCTCCAGGTTGTCCCGCAGCGCCTTCGCGGTGGACATCTCCAGCGTCGGATCGGAGTTGGAGACCCCGGCGTTGTTGACCAGCGCGTCGAGCCGGTCGATCCCGGCGAAGCACTCCGCGACCGATCCTTCGTCGGTGACGTCCAGCCGCCGCACCTCGACCCCGGGCGCAGCCTCCCGCAACGCCCCGGCCCGCCCCGGATCACGGACGGTGGCGACCACCTCCCAGCCGGCCCGGCTCGCCGCGGCCGCGACGGCCAACCCGATCCCGGAGGAGCACCCGGTGACCAGCAGTCTCTGATGCTCCGTCACTTCGCGGCCTCCGCGGGCTGGTTGGCGCTGTCGACGAGTCCGGCCGGGTCGGGGACGAGGTCGACGGCCTTCGGTAGGTCGGCGTCCATCCGGGGCTGTACGCCGAGGGCGGGGAGGAAGGAGCAGGCGGCCAGCAGGGTGCCGCCGACCATGGTCCAGCGGGCCGCGTTCAGGATGCCGAGCGGGCCGGTGAGCAGCGAGACGGCCAGGCCGCCGGCCAGGGCGGCGAGCGGGATCACGCCCCAGGTGGCGGTGCGGAAGGCGGCGTGCATGACGCCCTGGTGCCGGGCCGACATCCGGGACTGCCGGGCGGGGGCCGAGCAGACGTTGATGCAGGACATGAAGAAGCCGTAGGCGCCCATGGTGACGGCGATGACCGGCCCGGCGGGCAGCGCGGGCGCGGCCAGGACGCCCAGGCCGACCAGGCAGTGCAGCAGCAGCGCCCAGGCCAGGGTCCGTCCGATGCCGAGGCGTTCGCCGATCCGCGGGGCGGCCAGCGCGCCCAGCAGCGCGCCGACCGCGCCCGCGGACATCGCGGCGCCGTACACGCCGACGCTGACGCCCAGGCCGCGGTAGGCGAGCACCGGCAGGACGGTGACGAACACCGGGCCGCCGGAGTTGAGGGTGACGGCGGCCAGCACGACCCGGCGCAGCACCGGGTCCTGCCAGTTGAGCCGGAAGCCGAGGGTGAGGCGCTGCCACACGGTGCCCCGGGCGACGGTGGGCTGCCCCCAGGGCGGCATCCAGCGGAAGCAGACCGCCGAGACCAGGTAGCTGGCGGCGTCGACCAGCAGCGAGGCCGCGCCGAGCGCCCCGTACAGGGCGGCGGCGATCGACGGGCCGGAGACCTCGGCGACCGAGCCGCTGCCCTCCAGCCGGGAGTAGGCGCGCACCAGGTGCGGCTGCTCGACGACGGCCGGGACGGCGACCAGGTAGCCGACGTTGAAGAAGATGGTGGCGCCGGAGACCGCGGCGACGCAGCAGAACAGCAGCGGCGTGGAGAGCAGGTCGAGCCAGTACGCGAGCGGGATCACCGCGACCGCCGCCAGCCGGATCAGGTCGCAGGCGATCAGGGTGCGCCGCTTGTCCCAGCGGTCGACCAGGACGCCCGCCACCGGGCCGAGCAGCGGGATGCCCAGGTACTGGGCCATCGCGACGACGCCGACCTGGAGCGCCGAGGCGTGCAGCACGAAGATCATCAGGGTAGGGACGACGAACACCGTCACCCGGTCGCCGATGTTGGAGACCGACTTGCCGAGCCAGAACAGGTTGAAGCCCTGCCCCAGCTGTTCGGGCCTGCGCAGTTTCACGAGTCCTCGTTTCACGGTTCCTCCCGGACCACGAAACCCGCGGTCTTCCCGGTGCGCTCGTTGCCGACCAGCGCGTCCACCACCCGCACCCGCACGTGCTCCGGGTCGTGGACGAAGGCGGTGCTCAAGGTGAAGGTGCCGGCGAGCAGTTCGCGCCGCAGCGGCTCCGGATCGGGCAGCTCGCCGAGCACCAGGACGTCCACCCCCTGCGCCCGGCCGCCCCGTTCGGTGATCAGCACCTGGGCCCGGAGGACGCCCGGTTCGCGTTCGACCCGGGCCAGCAGCTCGTCCACGTGCAGGCCCAGGCCGCGGACCTGCACCACGCTGTCGCGGCGGCCCAGCACCCGCATCGCCGGGCCCGGCCGGCCGCACGGGCAGGGCGCCAACTCGCCCGCGTCGCCGGTGCGGTAGCGCAGCACCGGGTTGAGCATGGCCGGGTCGAGCGAGGTGAAGTCCAGCAGCCCGCCGTCGCCGACGTGCACCAGCTGGTGCGGGAACGGGTGGAAGGTGTCGGCCGGGCAGTCGGGGGAGTTGGAGCCCACCACCCAGGTCTCGGTGGAGCCGAACATGCCGTGCCGGCGGGCCTTCGGCGCGACGGCCGCCAGGTCCTCCTCCAGCTGCGGCTGCCATGCCTCACCCAGCCACAACACCTTGCGCAGCGACGGGAGTTCGATCCCGGCGGCGCGGGCGTGCGCGAACCACAGCCGCAGCACGCTCGGGGTGCCGCCGATCGCGGTGACCTTCCGGGCGGCCAGGAAGCCCAGCCACTGCGGGTACTCCTCGGCCGCCACCGAGCCGAGCGCGATCACCCGGCAGCCGGACAGGTCGGCCAGGCCCGCCGCCAGGAAGTGCGCGCCCCACATCCGGCCCGCGCCCCAGGCGTTGACGAACACGTCCTCCCGGTCCAGCGGCTGCCAGTGCTCGAACACCTTCGCCATGTAGAACCCGGTCGGCGCGTAGCCGACCTTCGGCGCGCCGGTCGAACCGCCGCTCTGGAACAGCCAGGTCGCGCCGTGCTCGGCGGCCGGCTCCAGGTGCGCCAGCGCGGTGTTCAGGTCGTCCTTGGCCAGCGGCGGCAGCGCGGCCAGCTCCGCCAGCGTGGACGGCGGCGCCGCGGCCGCGTACCGTTCGGCGAACTCCGGTACGCCGCGCAGCAGTTCGAGCGTCCGGCGGGCCACCGCCAGCCCGTCCGCCGCCTGCTCCTCGGTCAGTGAGAAGGTCATCGCCGCACGCCCCCGTCCGCGACGAAGGCCGCGTGCGCCTCCCGGTAGGCGGTGAACCGGGCCCGGGTGACCGCGCGCTGCACCGGCCGGCCGGGGTCCTCCAGGTCGGGGGCGATCACCCCGTCCGGCTCCAGCTCGGAGAACCAGAACCGCTCGCCGTCGTGCAGGAAGTCCACGCAGAAGAACGGGATCGGCAGCTTCTTGGCGAAGTAGGCGGTGGCGTCGGCCAGTTCGGGCGGAACGGGACAGAACTCCATCGACCCGCCGCGGCTGGCGTTGGCCACCGGCGACCCCGCCTCCGGGGTGCGCCGCAGCGCCGCGTACGGCTGCCCGTCGACCACGTACACCCGGTAGTCGACCGTGCCGTCCCCCAGGTACGGCTGCGCCACCAACACGGTGTCGCCGCCCTGCGCCAGGCTGGCCAGGCCGCGCACGTCCTCCCGGGAGCGGGCCAGGCAGATCCCGCCGCCGCCGCACCAGCCGGACGGCTTCACGATCGCCGGGAAGGTCAGGCCGTCCAGCGCCGCCTCGTACTGGTGCTTGGAGACGTCCCGCCCGGAGCCGATCCGCACCGACGGGACGGGCGGCACCGGCGAGTCCGCCAGGAACAGCACCGTCGCCAGCTTGTCGTTGCCCAGCAGCGACACCTGGGCCGGGAACGGCAGGTAGAACCCGGCCTGCTCCAGCACGGTGCACAGCGCCAGCTGGTTGAACACGTCCATCGACTGGTACGGCAGCGAGTACAGCGCCGTGATGAACAGGGTGTCCCCGGGCGTCACCCGCTCGCCGTCCACGTACACCCGCGGCCGGGCCGGATCGGTGCCGTCCACCGTCACCGCCTCCGGGGCGTGCATCGTCCACGCCAGGCCCAGCTCGGCGGCGATCTCCGCGTACACGTCCCAGAAGTAGTGCTTCCACATCGCACCGGAACGGCTCGACTCCCGGTCCGGGAAGATCCAGCACATCCGGCGCAGCGGCGCCCGCTGCTCGCTCATTCGCCCTCCTCCAGCTCGCTCACGTCGAAGTCCCGCCCCGCGGCGGCCCGTTCGGCCCACCAGGCCCGCCCCTCCGGCGGCAGGGTGTCCACCGGGTCCGCGTACGGGTACCGGCGGGCCAGCCCGTCCGGGCCGAACGGCGGCTCGCCGCCGCGCAGTTCGAGCCCGGTGCGGTAGTTCTTGGTCCACCACGAGATGCCGCGGACCTCGTCGTAGCCGACCGCCTGGTGCACCCAGCGCTTGCCGACGTGCGGCACGTCCGCGACCAGCCGGGGCGTGGCGTAGCCCGGCAGGTAGCCGAGGATCGCCTCCTGCAGCCGCTGCGCCGCCGCCAGCGGCAGCCGCCAGTGCTCGGCGTTCGGGACGACGTCGCACAGGTAGAAGTAGTACGGCAGGACGTTCGCCTCGCCCTGGAGCGCGAAGCACAGGTCGAGCAGCGCCGCCGGGGAGTCGTTGACGCCGCGCATCAGTACGCCCTGGTTGCGCACGTCCCGCACGCCCGCGTCCAGCAGGGACCGGGCCGCCTCGGCGACCAGCGGGGTGACGGACGCCGCGTGGTTGGCGTGGGTGTGCACCGCCAGGTTGACCGAGCGCCGGGCCGCCAGCCGGGCCACCCGCTCCACCCCGGCCAGCACCTTCGGCTGCAACCAGTGCTGCGGCAGGCCGACCACCGCCTTGCTGGCCAGCCGGACGTCCCGCACCGAGCCCAGCTCCAGCAGCCGCAGCAGGAACGACTCCAGCCGCGGCCACGGCACGTTCGCCAGGTCGCCGCCGGAGACCACCACGTCCCGCACCGACGGGGTGCGCTTGAGGTAGTCGAGCATCTGCTCCTCGCGGTCCGCCGGACGCAGCACCAGCCGGGTCTTGGCCACCTGCGGGGTGGAGCGGCCCACCAGGTCCATCCGGGTGCAGTGCCCGCAGTACTGCGGGCAGGTGGCCAGCAGTTCGGCCAGCACCTTGGTCGGGTAGCGGTGGGTCAGCCCCTCCACCACCCACATCTGCGCCTCGTGCAGCGAGTCCCGGGCCGCCAGCGGATGGCTCGGCCAGGACGCGAGCCGGTCCGCGCGCACCGGCAGCATGTAGCGGCGCACCGGATCGGCCAGGAACGCCTCGGTGAACGCGGCCGGCGCCAACTCGGCGCCCGCCGCCATGGTGTTCAGCATCTGCGGCGGCACCAGCACCGACATGGTCGCGAACTCCCGCTGGTCGGCCGCGAGTTCGTCGTAGAACCGGTCGGTCAGCAGCGGCCCGAACACCTGCCGCAGCTGCCGCTCGCCCTGCACGCAGTGCGCCCGCTGCCACTGGGCGTCCCGCCACTGCGCGGCCGTCACCTCCCGCCAGCCCGGCAGCCGCCGCCAGTCCGGTTCCACCAGCGGCCGCCGCACGTACTGGTACGGCTGCGCCTGCCGCTCCATCAGGCGGCCGATCCGGCCAGCAGGCCGGCGTGCCGGGCGCGCAGCTCCCGCTTGAGCACCTTGCCGGTCGGGCCGAGCGGGAAGTCCCCGTCCGTGCGGGCCACCCGCAGCGCGGCCAGCTCGGCCAGCCCGGCCCGGGACAGTTCGGCGTTGGCCGCCTTCAACAAGCCTTCCTCGTCCACGACTTCCGCCCCCTCCTGGAGCTGGACGACGGCGACCGGCCGCTGCCCGCCGCCGGGGTGCGGCACGCCCACCACCGAGCAGTCGCGCACCAGTCCGGCGCAGTCGGCGAGCAGCACCTCCTCCAGCGGCAGGCTGTACACCGGCCCGTCCAGGGTGTCGATCACGTCCACCGTCCGGTCCAGGTGGAAGAACCGGCCCTCGGCGTCCCGGTAGGCCACGTCCCCGGTCAGCCAGTACCCGGACAGCCGGAAGCTCGCCGTCAGCCGCTCGTCGTTCCAGTACCCGGGGGTGATCGAGGGCGCCCGCACCGCCAGCAACCCCGGTGTGCCGTCCGGGAGTTCGTTGCCCTCGTCGTCCAGCACGGCGGCGTGCTCCACCACCTCGGACGGCTTCCCCACGCAGCGGTCGGCGCGCTCCGTCTCCGGCGAGGTGACCTGGCCGAACAGTGCCATGCCCATCTCGGAGGAACCCAGCCCGTCCACGAACTGCGAGCCGGGCAGCGCCGGTTGCTCGGCCTTCTCCTGTGGCAGCAGCCACGGTCTGATCAACCCGGCCGGACGCTCGCCCAGTCGCACCAGCCGCCGGACGTGCCCGTAGTGCGCGCTGTCGCCGGTGTTGAACCAGGAGTGCACCTTGGCCGCGCCCTTCACCGGCAGCTCGCCGGTCGCCAACTCGACGAAGGTGCGCGGGAAGGAGGCCACCATGGTCGGCCGGAACGCCTCCATCACCGGCTCCACCACCGCGCGCCGCCAGCCGGCCATCACCACCGTCGGCAGGCCCAGCAGCGTCGCGGTCAGGAAGTAGCTCAAGCCGCCCGCGTGGGTGTGCGGCATCAGCGACATCAGCCGGTCGGACGGCTCGGCCGGAAAGCGGGTCATCCGCGGCTGCTTGCCCTCCCAGAACTGCCGGTGCGCCAGGACCGTCGACTTCGGCGTGCCCGTCGTCCCCGAGGAGTGGATCAGCGCCACCACGTCCTCGGCCGCGTGCTCGTACGGGTACCGCTCCGGCAGCGGCGCCGCGGCCGCGTCGAAGGACTGCACCTCGGCGGTCAGCGCCAGGAACCGCGGCCGGCGCCGCGGGTCCTGCCGGTACGCCGCGGCCAGCCGGGTGGTGTCGTCCGCGACCACCCCCACCACACCGACCCGGTCCAGGTAGCGCACCATCACGTCCGGCCGCATCGCGTCGTTGACCAGCGCCGGGACGGCCCCCAGCGCGGTCAGCGCGAAGAAGTGCAGCAGCGGCTCCAGCCCCTCCGCCACCACCACGCCCACCGGCTCGCCCGGCCGCACCCCCACCGCGTGGTACCAGGCCGCGTACCGGTCGCGCAGCGCCACCAGGTCCAGCAGGCTGTGCCCGACCAGCACCACCTGCCCGCGGTGGTCCAGCCGGTGGTCGAAGGCGTACGGCACCGCCCGGTTCGGGTTCGCCGCGGCCGCCCGGTCGAGGAAGTTGCCCGCACCGAGGGTCGGATCGCTCGCGAACCGCTCCCGGACGGGCAGCGGGGCGAGAGGGGTGGTCTGGTCGCTCATGGCGCCCTCCAAGCAGGACTCGTCGCCGGGGCCGCCCTCGTGGGGCGCGCGCCGGGCAGGGGAAAGGTCCGAACGGGCTGGAAACTTCCGTGAACTGACGCCGCGTCAGCCGTCGAGCAGTTCGGCGGCCACCCGGTGGCCGGAGCGGACCGCGCCCTCCAGCAGGCCGAAGAACTCGGTACTGGTCTCCGTCCCGGCGAAGCGCACCCGGCCGTGCGGGGCGGTCAGCGCCGGGCCGAGCACCGACCAGTCGCCGGGGCCGAACAGGGCCGCGTAACAGCCCCTGCTCCACGGCTCGTTGACCCAGTCGGTGAGGTGGAAGCCGATCGGCTCGGGCAGCATCGGGAACAGCCGCCGGGCCTGCGCGAACGCCGCCGCCCGCTGCTCGGCGGGCGACAGAGCCGCGTAGCGGTGCGCCTCCGCGCCGGTCACGAAGCCGGTCAGCACGCCGGGCGAGCCCTCCGGCGGGGTGTCGTCCACCGTGGACAGCAGCGGGCCGGCCGCGTTCACCGACCAGCCGGACAGGCCGTGCGCCCGCCACACCGGCTCCGGGAACACCAGGTGCACCTTCACCGCACAGCCCCGCCCGGTCCGCGCCCCCGCCCGCCGCACCGGCAGCTCGGGCCGGAAGCCGATCGCGTCCGCGAGCAGCGGCGGCACCGCCACCACGGCCGCCTCCGCCCGGTGACTCCCCGCCGCCGTACGGACGGTGACCTGCTCACCGGACTGCTCCACGGCCAGCACCGGTTCGGCGGTGCGCAGCACCCCGCCCGCCGCCAGCAGCCGGTCGGCCAGCCGCTCGCACAGCCGGTGCGCGCCGCCCGCCACCCGGTCCTGCTGGGCGCCGCCCGCGAAGGCGTTCAGGTAGCGCAGGCCGCCGCCCGACCGCAGGTAGAACGCCATGTGCAGGACGGACACCTTCGCCGGGTCGGCCGCCATCATCTCGCCCAGGAACAGCGGGAAGAACAACTTGGCGTCCGGGTGGAGGAGTTCGCGCTCCGCCCAGTCGGCGGCGGTCAGCGCGTCGAGCCGCCCGGCGTCCGGCGACAGCCAGGGCGCGTCCGGGCGGACGGCCGCCGCCAACTCCTCCAGCCGCTCGAACAGTTCGCCCAGGGCCACCGCGTTCAACGGCGGGAAACGCCCCTCCACGGTCACCTCCGGATCGCCGTCCGCACCCAGCGCGAACCGGGCCGCGCCCGCCATCTCCGTCGGCGCGGTCTTCAGGTCGCAGGCGGCCAGCAGGGCGTGCAGCCCGGTGTGCCGGTCGCCCAGGTACGCGGCGCCCGCGTCGATCCACCGCCCCGGCGCGACCTCGATGCCCCGGGTCCGCCCGCCGACCCGCTCCCGGGCCTCCAGCACCGTCACCCGCACGCCCCGCTCCGCCAGCTCCACGGCCGCCGTCAGCCCGGCCGGGCCGGCCCCGACCACGACCACCGAACGCGGCGCACCGGCGGGAACGGACAGCGCGGCGGAGGGGGAGGACGCCGCGGCGCTCACCGGGCGGCCGTGGCGGTGGCGGTGGCGGTGGTGGTGGTTATACCGGTCATGCCGGTCGTGCCGGTCGTGCCGGCCGTGCCGGCCGTGACGCGGGCGGCGAGGCCCGCCGGGGTCGGGTCGGCGAGGAACTCCTCGAAGGTCAGCTCGACGCCGTGGGCGCGCGCCACCGCGCTCAGCACCCGGGTGGCGACCAGCGAATCCCCGCCCAGGAGGAAGAAGTTGCCGTCCGCGGGCACCTCCGCCAGTTCCAGGACGCGGCGGAACACCGCCGTCAGCGAGTCGAGCAGTGGATCGGCGCTCAGCGGGACGCCCAGCGGCGTGGGCGGGACGGCGGACGGGACGGCGGACGTGTCGAGGCTCATGCGGGGTCTCCTTCGACCGGTGCGGGGTGCGCGTGGTCCGTGGTGCCAGCGGTGCGCGAGGTGGTGCGCGGTGCGTGGTACGTGGTGCGTGGTGCGCTGTGCGGTGGTGCGCGGTGCGAGGGTGCGCGTGGTGGTGCGCGGTGCGAGGGGTGCGCGTGGTGGTGCGCGGATGGGGCGGTGGCCTTGCCCGACGGAGCGTCAGTTGGCGTACAGGAGGTGCGAGGCGGCGCGGTCGATCTTGCCGCCGGGGGTGCGGGCCAGCTCCGGGACGACGCTCAGCCGGCTCGGGACGAGGTGCGCGGGCAGGAGTTCCCGCAGGTGGCGCAGGAGTTCGGCGGAGCTGGGCGGGTCCGCCGCGGCCCGGTCGCGCGGGACGACGTAGGCGACCAGTGCGGTGCGTCCGGCCAGGGTGGTAGCGGTGACCGCGGACAGGCCCACCCGGGGATGGCTGCCGAGCGCGGTCTCCACCTCGGCCGGGTCGACCCGGATGCCGCGGATCTTGACCTCGTGGTCGATCCGGCCGCGGTGGGTCAGCACCCCGTCCGGCGCCCGGGAGACCCGGTCGCCGGTGCGGAACCAGCGCCGTCCCGCCCGTTCGGCGAAGCGTGCGGCGGTGGCCTCCGGCAGCCCGGGGTAGCCGGTCGCCAGGGCGGGGCCGCCGATCAGCAACTCGCCTTCCTCGGTGACCAGTTCCTCGACGTGCGGCAGGGCGCGGCCGATCGGCGCGCGCTCGGCCGAGTCCCAGCGGCGGCCCGGCTCCGGGGTGTCGGGGCCGAGCAGGTCCACCGCATGGGTGATCAGGGTGGTCTCGGTGCAGCCGTAGGTGTTCAGCAGCCGGATCCGGGCGCTGTCCGCCAGCCGGCTCCAGTCCGCCAGCCGGGCCGGGTCCGCGGCCTCGCCACCGATCACCACCAGCCGCAGGCAGGACGGGAGTTCGGCGTCCGGGCCGTCCTCGGCGAGGTGCAGCACCAGCTCGTGCCAGAACGCGGTGGGCAGGTCCAGCACGGTGACGCCGCGCCGCTCCACCGCCCGCAGCAGCCGGGGGAACGAGCCCGAGTGCGCCTCCGGGGCGAACACCAGCCGGGCCCCGGCGGTCAGTGCGGGCAGGATCTCCTCGAAGCAGGTGTCCCAGTTCGGCGAGGCGAACTGCAGCACCCGGTCCGCGGGCGTCACCCCGAACAGCCCGCGCAGCGACTCCGCCACCGCCGACACCGCCCGGCGCGGCGTCAGCACCGGCTTCGGCTGCCCGGTCGAACCGGAGGTGAACAGCAGGTACGCCGGATCGTCCGGGGCGGCGGCCACGGTCGCCCGCAACTCTCCCTCCCCGCAGGCCGGTTCGACGTGCGGCAGCCCGAGCAGCGCGGCCTGTCCGGCCGAGCCCACCAGGGCGGTGCAGCCCGCCGCCACCACCATCCGGCGCTGCCGCTCCACCGGGAAGGCCGGGTCCACCGGGACGTACGTGCCGCCCGCCGCGAGGATCCCGAGCAGGGCGACCACGGTCCGCGGGGCGTGCTCCGCGGAGACCGCGACGGGGCCCGGCCGGTCACCCAGCGCAGCGGCCAACCCGCTGACACAAGTGGTGAGTTGACGGTAGTCGAGGGTGCCCTCGGGGGAATCGATGGCGACCCGTTCGGGCCACCGGAGCGCGGTTTGCGCGAACGTGTCGAGCAGGTCCGAACCAGGTCTGTTGACGCCGCCGTTCTTTGACATGCCCGCTCCAAGAAAATGCCCAGAGGTGCCCGTCCGTGCTTCGGCGAACCGGGACTCTACCTCCAGCGATCCGGCCCCACAATGGCTGCCGAGCGGATTATCCGGGCCGCCCCGGATCGCCCCGCGAACCCCTTCGGACCACGACTTGATCACGTTCGGTCATCGGGCGGGGCCGGTCACCGCCACGCCACCCGGCGGCCCCCACTGCCGCCACGGCCACCGCCGCACCAGCACGCTGACGGTGCGTCAGCGAAGCGACGGCGCTTTGCGAAATCGGCCGGGAAAGGAACCGCAAAGTGGACGTGTGCGATAGCCGACCGTCCCGGTCAAGCGCGCTTGGTGAACGAACCGACTTTTCCCGGCCGGATCCCGACCACCGCATTCCGCGCGCCGGAACCGACCCCCCGAAACAATCCGGACCACCGGGAACCCCACACCGCCGGAGCCCACCCCTCCACTCCCGCGCACTCCCGCCCGCCACCACCCGCCGCCCACCCGGCGCCCCACGCGGTGACGGGGCGTGACGGCCAACCGGTCGACCGACCGGACGACCAACCGACCGGACGACGAAGCGCTACCGGGTGGCGGCGGGCAGGCTGCCGTCCTCGAGGGCGTCCAGCAGCGCGGCCTTGATCTGCGGGGGCATCAGGTTCAGCGCCCCGATGGCGTCGGCGGTGAGCGGGACTTCCTGGAGGAGGTACTCGCCGCGGTCGCCCCGGGAGAACTCGGGGCCGGTCCGGGCGGCGAAGTTCCAGGCGGTGACCCGGGCGGTGTAGAAGCGCTCGGTCTCGCCCCTGTCGTTCCTCCAGACGTGGAAGGGGCGCAGGTCGACGGCGGTGCCGGCGATCTCCTCGCGGATCTCGCGCAGCAGGGCCGCCTCCGGGCCGGCGTCCCCGTCCTCCACGCCGCCGCCGACGAGGACCTGGTAGGGGTCGGTGCCGGGACGGACGCGGTGGATGACGAGCATGCCGGCGCGGTCGGTGAGCAGGACGGCGCGGACGCGTTCCCTCATGGCGGGCCTCCGTGGTCGGTGGTGGGCGGGCGGGGCGCTCGGCCGCCGTCGAGGTGCAACGACCGGACGGCGCCGGGGATGCGGCCGGGCCGGCTGCGGTGCCCCGGCCCCGGCGGTGACCTGGGATGACGGGCGGCAGTAGCATCCCGCGGATGACCACCACCATGCTGCTGGTCGACGCCGCCGTCCTCGGCTCCACCGGCACTGCCCTGCTGCTCGGCCCCCGCGCCCTGCGCCCACCCGCCACCGGCGCCGCCGCCACCACGGACACCGCCGCCACGGACACGGGTACGACGGCAGCCGACACCGACACCGATACCGACACCCCCGCCGTCCGGCCCGCCGTCCGGGCCGCCCGTCGGCCGGAGGTGCTGCTGGCGGGGGTGGTCGCACTGATCTACCTGAACCAACTGCTCTGCTCCGCCTACCTGCTGCGGGCGCACGGCGGCGACGCCGGGTACGTCGCCCGCTACCTGCCGCCCGGCTGGTTCGCCGAGCCGACCGGCCACCCGGTGGTCCGGGCCCTGGCCGCGCACCTGCCGGTGCCGGGGCTGTTCGCGCCGACGGTGCTGCGGGTGCAGGCGTTCCTGGAGCTGCCGTTCGTCCTGCTCGCCTACGCGACCGTGCTGCACCGCCTCAGCCCCGCGCTGCTGCGCCGCGTCCTCGGCTCGCCCGCGCTGGTGTGGACGACCGCCGCCTCGTACACCCTGGTGTTCGGCACCGTCGAATGCGCGCTGGCCAACCCGTGGACCGTCCAGGACGTGGCGCTCCGCGTGCTCTCCGCGCTGCTCACCGTCCCGCTGCTGCTCCGCACCGCCCGCCGCGCGCCCGGGGCGGAACGGTGCCCCGGCACCCTCGGGCTGCTGCGCTTCGCCGCCGAACTGTGGGCCGTCGGCACCCTGGTGATGGTGGTGTACGACACCGCGCTGCTCTACAACCTCCGCCACCTGCCCGGCCGTTGGCCCGAGGCCGCACTCGCCCTGGCCGTCCTCGCCGCCACCGGGTACGACCGCCGCCCCACCTCCGCACGGCCCGGCCCCACCGCCCCGGAGCCCGGCCCCGGCACCGCCGCGCTCGCCGTCCTGCTGCGCCGGGCACTCGTGCTGTTCCTGCCCCCGGCCCTCGCGATCCGCTACGGCCTCGGCTACGCGCACCCCTGGCTCTCCGCCGCCGGGGCCGCGCTGGTGGCGGCCGCCGCCCTCGCCGACCGCCGGATCCGCGCGGCGGCCCTGCCACTGGCCCTCGCCGGTACGGTCGCCCTGGCCGCCGCCCTCCTCGCCCTGCACCTGCGCCAGGACACCTACCCCGAGAGCGGCCTGCTCCGCGCGATGGTCGCCCTGCCGGCCGTGGCCGCCCTGCTGCTGGCCCGCACCGACCGCCGAGCCCGGACGGCACCGGGCTGACGGCACCGGGCTGAAGGGCACCGGACTGAGGGCACCGGACCCCTCGGCGCGGGGGGACGCGTACCGCCCTTGTCGGGGCGAGGACCTACCCTGCAACGGCACTGACCGGACCGGACGGGACTTGAGAATGGCACTGACCCTGGACGAAGCCGTGGCGCAGCTCGGCCACCGGCTCTCACCCAAGCGGCGCTCCGCCGCGCTGCGCCTGCGGCGGCTGGCCGATCCGGCGGCGGGCCCGCCGCTGCTGGAGGCGCTCCAGCGGGAGGTCCGCGACGTCCGGACGTGGGAGACCCAGTACCAGTTGGTCATGGCCCTGGGGGAGTGCGGCCACCGGCCCGCCCTCGGGCTGATAAAGGAGCTCGCCCGGCGCCCCATCGAGGCGACCATGGTGTACGTCGCGCTCGGCGACGCCGTCATCCGGTTGAGCCCGCCGGAGGAGACCGCCCGTTCGCTGCGCCGGTGCCTGGAGTCCGGCACCCCGATGCTCGCCGACGGCGCGCTGCGCGCCGTCGCGATGCGGCGGCTCCCCTTGGACGCGGCCGCGATCGACCACCTCCTCGACTTCCTCGCTCCCCTGGCCCCCTACGACGGCCGCCGGTTCTGGGCCGCTGCCGCGGCGGCGGGATGGACGGGCCCCCGGGTCACGGAGTTCCTCCGGGCGTGCGCGGCCGGCCCCCAGGCGGTCGTGGCGGACGCGGCCACCTCGTCCCTGCGGGGCGAGTACCGGACCTACTCGGTGCTGTAGGGGGCCGCCCCGGAGCAGGCCGGGCGGGCCGGGGGCGCCGCTCAACCACCCGCGGTCAGGCGCCGGTTCCAGGTCCGGAGTCGCCCATGAGGCGGGTGGCCTGCTGCCGGACCGCACCGCGGGGGGCCTACAGGTCCGGCCCTTTCGCCGCCTCGGCCGCTTCCCGGAAGGTGACGACCGCCTCGCCGTTCTCCTGCGCCCATGCGGTGAGCATCCTGATGGGCTCCTCCAGGGTGCGCCCGAGATCGGTCAGGCCGTACTCCACGCGCGGCGGCGCCTCGGCGTACGCGTGCCGCTCGACGAGCCCGTTGGCCTGGAGCCGGCGCAGCGTCTGGGTCAGTACCTTGCGCGAGACGCCACCGCTCAGCTCGACCAACTCGCCGTGGCGCAACGGGCCGTCGGTCAGCGCGAAGAGCGTGACCATGGACCACTTGCTGGCGATGATCTCCATGGCCAGGAGGGCGGGACAGTCGGCGAGGAAGGCGATTCCGGGTCGCAGGCTCATGCCCCCGAAGGTTACCTGGAGGTACCTGACGGCCGCCTATCGTCGTCGAAGTGCGCACGCCTCCTTACTCGCATCTCGCACGATCGGGGTTCAGCCATGTTCGTCTCCCTCGCTGTCGTCACCGTGGTCATGGCGGCGTTTCTCCTGGCATCGGCCGGGGCCAAGTTCCTGCGGACGCGGCACATCACCGAGCAGATGTCCGCCCTCGGAGTGCCGCAGGGCCTGATGGCCTTCCTGATCGGCGCCCAGATCGCGGGCGCGGCCGGTGTGGTGGCCGGACTCCGCTGGGGGCCCCTCGGAATCGCCGCCGCGATCGGCCTGACGCTCTACTTCGCCGGGGCGATCGCCTTCCACCTGCGCGTCGGCGACCGCAAGGGCGCGTCCCCGGCGGCGGTCCTCACCGTGGTCTCCGTCGCCCTGATCGTGCTGCGCGCAGCCACCCTCTGACCGCGGACGGCCGGTCCGACGCCTACCCCGCCCGGCTCCGCACCTGCAATCACCACCGCGGACACACCGCACTCGCAGGCCCACCACCCGCCGGCCGCGTTCCCGACCTCACAGGACAGCACACCTAGGGCGCGGCCTGATCGTCGTCGTCGTCGACCAGGCCCAGGTCCAGCGGGGCCCCGCCGGGGCCGTCGCGGAGCAGGGCGGGGAGCAGGACGGCCAGTTCGCGCGGGCGGACGGTCTGGTCGGTGCCGGCCAACTCCTCGACGCTCCACCAGTGGTGGCCGAACTTCGCCTCGCCGGGGTCGACCCGGACGGCGGCGGTCTCGGCGGCGGTCAGGCGCAGCAGGCGGTACTCCTCCCACTGGCGGAAGGGACGGCCGTCGAAGGTGAAGTCGGCGGTGCGGGTCCACACCGGCGGGCCGAGGCGCTCGGCGGGCAGGTCGAGCCCGGTCTCCTCGCGCAACTCCCGGACGGCGGCGGTCAGCGCGTCCTCGCCCTCCTCGGTGCCGCCGCCGACGGTGAACCACCAGCGGCCGCCCGCCGGCCGCGGGTCCCGGGAGCAGAGCAGCAGCAGGCGGTCCCGGTGGTCGAGGAGCAGGAGGCGCGAGGTGTTGCGCAGGGTGCGTGAAGTGCCTTGCGGGTGGGGGTCCATGGCTCCGACCCTACGCCGCATGGCCGCGAACTCCGTTACGTACCAGGCTGGTTGGCGGGAACGGGCCGGGCACCGGCCCGTTCCCGCGGGGCCGGGCGGGTCAGTCGGTGGGCTCCCAGGTCTCGTGCAGCGAGGTGACCGTGCCGCTGCCGTCGGTCTCGTAGACGAAGAGGGGGTCGCAGCTGGCGTCGGCCGGACGGTCGTCCGGGTCGGGGAAGTCGTCGCAGGGCTTGCGGGACTTCACGAAATCGGCGAAGGAGACCTTGTGCGCCTCGAAGTGCGGGTAGTTGGTGGAGGAGGAGCTGACGGTGTTCCCCAGCACGGTGACGGTGAGGTTGGGGGCCACCTTCATGACGGTGGCGTCGCCCGCGGGGTCGTCCAGCTGCCGGCCGTACTGGCCGCACTCCACCTTCTCCTGGTACGCCTTGAGCTGGCCGTTCTTCAGGCTCTCGATCACCAGGATCTTGTGGGTCTTGTAGAACGAGGCGCAGCTGCCCGGGTCCAGGCTGCCCTTCTCGAACGCGGCCTCGTCGGCGGGCTTGACGGCCTCGCCGCCGGCGGGCGCGGCGGCGGCCTTCGAGGTGGAGCCGGACGCGCCCTTGGACGCGGCGGCGGACGGAGCGGCGGCGGAGGATGCGGAGCCGGTGGTGGCGGCGGCGGACTGCGCGGCGGTCGATCCACCGTCCGAGGCGTCCTCCGGGTCACAACCGGTGGCGGCCAGCACGACGGTCAGCAGGGCTGCGGCGGCGGCGAGTTGACGGGTGCGCATACTGATGGGAATCCCCCCATGGGACGGCTGTGCCAGCAGTGACGGTTGGAGAACATACCAACACGCCGGGTGGGCCCGGGAACCGGATCCGGTACTGCCGGCGCCGCCGCCCGGGGCCGGAGGCCGGACGGATCCCGGAGGAAACCGGACGGAACGTCAGAAACCCTTCCTGGAAGGGGAGTTCTCCTCGTCCAGGGAGAGCCGGTAGGAGGCGAACAGCAGCACCGCGGCGGCCGGGTCGATCAGCAGGGAGAGCATCGAGCCCGGCAGCGCCATGGACAGCACCGTCTGGCCCAGCACCACCAGCCCGATCCGCACCGCGGAGCGCCGGTTGTCGCGCAGCAGCCGCCAGGAGCGGCCGAGGCCGCGGCCCTCCAGCAGGACGGCCATCGGCAGCAGCGCGAACACCGCGGCCAGCGCCAGGCCGACCGGGAACAGCGGCAGGGACACCGAGCGCACCAGCGAGTCGCCACCCGTGAACAGCGTCGACGCCAACCAGACCAGCCCGTACGGGTTCACCGCGGAGGTCAGCAGGGCCAGCCGCAGCACGGGGGCGCCCGCCGTCCGCAGCGCCTGCACCAGGTCGCCCTCGCCGCCCAGCAGCCGCAGCCGGGCCGACCAGCGCCAGGCCCCGAGCACCGCGCCGACCGCGAACATCAGCACCGCCGCGGCCGACCGGGCCGCCCCGGCCCCGGCCACGACGCTGCTCAGCACGGACAGCACGACCAGGTGCAGCAGCTCCACCACGAGCAGCTGCCACCAGCAGGCGGCCACCCGCTCCTTGGCGACCGCCCACCACACCGAACCCCGACCCGCCACGTCCTCGATCACGCCCCGACCGTACCGGACGGCCGTCCGGGCTCGAACAGCGCGTCCACCGTCGTGGCGGCGGGTGCGACCGCCTGCGCGGTCGGACGGGCGGCGGGCGAGCGCAGGTAGGTGGCGAACAGCAGCAGCACGGTGACGAACCCCACCGGCGCCGCCAGCGCGTTCACCGAGTCCAGGGCGAGTCGGGAACCGCCCCGGAAGAAGACCGAGCTGTACAGCGACGTGATCGCTGCTCCGGCGAGGCGCGCGCCGAGTGCGATCGCGCACAGCCGCGCGGCCGTCGCCCACCCGCTGCACAGCAGCCGCCAGCAGGCCCGCACCCCGCCGTCCTCCAGGAACGCGACCGTCGGCAGGGCCGCGTTCAGGGCGCCCCCGAGCGCGGTCGGCAGCACCAGCGCCACCCCCAGCAGCCCTCTGTACGTTCCGAGGAACGTGTCGGGCCAGAAGACGATCAGCAGGCCGACCAGGGTCTCCAGCGAGAGCAGCACCGACCAGAGCGCCACCCGGCCGAACTGCCGCCCCGGCACCCGCAGCACGGCCGCCCAGCCCGTCCCCGGCCCGGAGGCCAGCAGGCGTACGGCCACGCCGTACTCGTACGACAGCACCAGGGTGTCCAGCACGACGACCAGCACGCGCCCCACCTGGTAGGACGGCGACAGTGCCCGGAGCACCTCCAGGACGACCAGCTGGACGGCCGTCGCGGCCGCCACCACCGCCAGCAACCGCAGACCGCGGGCCCGCAGCCGGTCCACGACGGTCCCCCACCAACTCGCGCCGCTCCGGCGCCCGTTCTCGATGATCACGGCCGGGAGGCTACCGGGTGCGCCCGACACCGCGGCGCGCGGGCGACCGCTACGGCGCGTGCACGATCTGGATCAGGTTGCCGCAGGTGTCGGCGAAGACCGCGGTGGTGACCGGCCCCATGGCCGTCGGCTCCTGGGTGAAGACCACGCCCAGCGCCCGCAGCCGCTCGTACTCGGCGGGGACGTCGTCCACGGCGAAGGACGCGGCGGGGATGCCGTCCTCGCGCAGCGCCGCCTTGTACGGCGGGACGGCGCGGTGGCCGGAGGGCTCCAGCAGCAGTTCGGTGCCGTCGGGCTGCTCGGGGGAGACCACCGTCAGCCAGCGGGCACCGCCGCCGAGCGGCACGTCGTGCTTCTTCACGAAGCCCAGGACGCCGGTGTAGAAGGCGAGCGCCGCGGCCTGGTCCTCGACGAAGACCGAAGTGAGGTGGATGCGCATGCGGATCTCCTGCGGAGGGGGAACGGACGGGGACGCGGCGACCCTATGACGTCCCCCCGCCGAAAACCGGCGGCACGCCGGGACGCCGGGCTGCTTGGATGGCGTGGAACACCGGCGGCACGGAACACCGGCGGCACGGAACACCGGTGGCACGGAATGTCGGCGGCACGGAATGTCGGCGGCGCGGAACGCCGGCGGCACGGAGGGGGTGGGTGGCATGCGGCAGCCGGAGGAGGACAACGTCCTGCTGATGATCAACCGGGTCGCCCAGGGCCTGCGCAGCACTGAGCAGGGCCTGGAGTGGTTCGCCGGCCTGGAGGGGGAGCAGCGGCAGGTGGCGCTGTACGCCCTGTGGTTCTGCTGCGACCAGGCTCGGGCCGAGGACGCCGACGTGCCCGAGGCGGTCCGCCGGTCGGGCCTCCGGCCGACCCACACCCCGGCCGTCATGCTGGCCCGGGGCGTCCGGAACGCGGGGCGGATCGCCTTCCTGCCCGCCGACGAACAGGTCAAGTCCTACCGCCTGTTGAGCGCGCTGTTCGCGATCGCCGACGAGCGCCGCCGGGGCCGCTGGTGCGCCGACGGCTGCTCGCACCACTGGCACAACCTGCCGGAACAGCAAGGCTTGTGACGGTCCGTCAGTAGTGATCCGGTGCCTGCGGGGGCGGCACCGGGTCAGGACGGCAGCCGGGCGGCGAGCGCGTCGAGCAGCAGGTCGAGGGCCAGCGGGTAGGCGCTGCGCCGCATGTCGGCGGCGAGCAGGTCGGCGGTGGCGGCGATGTTCGGGTGGGTGTCGGGGGAGAGGCCGCGGTAGGCGGTGTCCCAGACGCTGCTGTCGGCGTGCTGGGCGGGGGCGGGCAGGGCGATCGCGGCGGAGTCGAGGACGGCGAAGCCCAGCGCCTGGTCGATGAAGGCGTGGTAGAGGCTGACCGCGTCGGGGTCGGGGAACCCGGCTTCGCGCAGTATGCCGAGCATGGTCTCGATGGCGCGGATCTCGTTGGCCCGGCCGGTGGTGCGGTACGCGGCGAGGACGGCGGCCTGCGGGTGGGCGAGCGAGCGGGCGTGGATGCGCAGGCCGACCTCGCGCAGGTCGGCGCGCCAGTCGCCGGTGGGCCGCCAGCCGTCCAGGCCGAGGCCGATGAGTTCGTCGGCGACGGCGAGCAGCAGGTCGTCGGTGCTGTGGAAGTAGCGGTAGATCGCGCTGGGGTCGGCGCCGAGCGCGAGACCCAGGCGGCGGACGGTGAACGCCTGGGCGCCGTGCTGGCCGACCAGCCGCAGGGCGGTGTCGACGATGACCTGTTCGGAGAGCACGGTGCCGTGCTTGGTGGGGCGCCGGCGGCGGCGCGCGGTCTCGGGGACGACGCGGTCGGGGCGCTCGACAGGGTCGGGGCGGTCGGCGCGCCCGGGGCGGCCGGAACGGTCGGGGCGGTCGGTCATGGCCCGTGAGCCTAGGGCATCCCCCTTACGACAACAGCATTGACGTTCGCCGGGGGCGGGGGTTTCATGGCCTCCCTGCCGGCGGTTCTCCGCCGGTGACCCCCACCCGGCGCGCCGAGCCCCGCGACGCCCGCCGGCGACCGGCGACCCCCCCGCGCCACCGTTCCGGCGCACCCCCACCCGGCGCCCGCCCGCGGGCGTCCCCCCACCACACCTCTCGGCGGTGATCCTTTGGCAACGACGGTCAAGGACCGGGGCTCCGTCCCCGACGGCGGTTCCGGCGGCGGCCCCGCCGCGGGCCCGGACGCGATGCGCAAGTCGGTCGGTGTCGGCGCGGTGGTGGTGATCGCCGCGTCCAGCACGGCCGCCACCACCTCGATCGGCATCGGCCTGGGCCTGATGGCGGGCGTGGTCGGCCTGCACCTGCCGGCCATCATGCTGCTGGCCTTCCTGCCGGTGCTCGGCATCGCCTGCGGCTACGGGCGGCTCAACCGGGTCGAACCGGACGCGGGCAGCTCCTACCGCTGGGTCGGCAAGGCGCTCAACCCGTGGCTCGGCTTCCTGACCGGCTGGGTCAACATCGTCACCACCATCGTCTTCATGGCGTACACCACCACCGTCACCGGCTCGGCGATCATCCAACTGGTCGGTACGGCGGGCCTGCACGCGCTGCCCGGCGTGCGGCTGGACCCGGACTCCAGCTTCCAGTGCACGCTGATCGGCATGCTGGTGCTGCTCACCGCGACGGTGGTCGCCGTCCGCGGCCTCGACCTCGCCGCCAGGCTGCAGAAGTACCTGCTGGTCTTCGAGTACGCGGTGCTGCTCGCGTTCTGCGGCTACGGCCTGTTCGCCGGCGACCAGCCGTTCAGCCTGTCCTGGTACGACCCGTTCGAGATCCCCTCGATGGCGGCGCTCGCCCAGGGCATGGTGCTCGCGGTGTTCTGCTACTGGGGCTTCGAGTCGGTGTTCAGCGTCGGCGAGGAGGTGCACGACCCGAAGGACGCCACCCGCGGCGGCTTCCTGTCGCTGCTGCTGATGCTCGGACTGTTCCTCTTCGCGGGCACCGCCTTCCAGCGGGTGCTGCCGATCGACGAGCTGGCCGACAACGGCACCACCGGCCTGGCGTACTTCGCCGACAAGCTCGCCGACCAGCCGCTGGCCGCGCTGCCGCTGGTCGCCCTCACCTTCTCCGCCGCCGCCTCGCTGCAGGCCGCCGTCATCCCGACCGCCCGCGGCACCTACGCGATGGGCCGCGACGGCACGCTCGGCAGGATCTGGACGCGGCTGCACCCGCGCCACCGCACCCCCGCCGCCGGCACCTGGCTGATCACCGGCATCGCGCTGGCACTGGCCGGGCTGGCACTGGCCATCCCGACCGTCACCGAGCTGATCACCGCCACCGTCAACGCCATCGGCATCGTCGTCGCCCTCTACTACGCGCTGGTCGCCATCGCCTCCGCGGTGCGCTTCCGGCACCTGCTGCGGGAGAGCCCCGTCGAGGGCCTCAAAGCGGTGGTCGCCCCGCTGCTCGGCGCGATCGTGCTGCTCCTGGTCGGCGGCTACCTCGCCCGGACGTTCTACGACTCCACCGACCACTTCGAACTCGCCGCCGACAACGGCTGGTTCGAACTGACCGTGCCCGCCCTGATGATCGGCTCCGGCCTGGTCGCCGCCGCCCGGTCGCGCTGGGGCCGCCGCTCGCCGTACTTCACCGGCGCCACCGACCGGGCCGGCACCGGCACCGGCACCGGCACCGAGACGGAATCCGCCACCCTCACCTGACGAACAGTCAACTCCCGTACCCCACAACGAAAACGGAGCACCACCCATGAACCGTGCCGACCTGCTCTTCACCGGCGGGCCGATCCACACCGGCGACGCCGCCCGCACCCGGGCGAGCGCGCTGGCCGTCACCGGCGGGCGGATCACCGCGGTGGGGCACGACGAGGTACGGGAGTTGGCCGGACCCGGCACCGAAGTCGTCGACCTGCACGGCAAGTTGCTGATCGCCGGCTTCCAGGACGCCCACGTGCACGCCGTCTACGGCGGCCTCGAGATGGCCGCCTGCGACCTCACCGGCACCGTCACCGTCGCCGACTACCTGGCCCGGATCGCCGGGTACGCCGCCGCCCACCCCGACAAGGAGTGGATCACCGGCGGCGGCTGGTCGATGGAGAGCTTCGACGGCGGCCTGCCCACCCGGCAGCTCCTCGACTCCGTCGTCCCCGACCGGCCGGTGCTCCTCGCCAACCGCGACCACCACGGCGCCTGGGCCAACACCCGCGCCCTGGAACTCGCCGGACTCACCCGCGACACCCCCGACCCCGCCGACGGCCGGATCGAACGCGAGGCCGACGGCACCCCCGGCGGCACGCTCCAGGAGGGCGCCGTCGGCCTGGTCGGCCGGCACGCCCCCGCCCCCACCGCCGCCGACCGCCTCGCCGCCCTGCACCGCGCCCAGGCGATGCTGCACTCGCTCGGCATCACCGCCTGGCAGGACGCCCTGCTCGGCGAGTTCGGCGGCAACCCCGACCCCTCCGACGCCTACCTCACCGCCGCCCAGGACGGCACCCTCACCGCCCGCGTCGTCGGCGCCCTGTGGTGGGACCGCGAACGCGGCGCCGACCAGATCCCCGAACTCGTCGCCCGCCGCGAGAAGTTCAGCCACGGACGGTTCCGGGCGAGCTCGGTCAAGATCATGCAGGACGGCATCGCCGAGAACTTCACCGCCGCCCTCACCGCCCCCTACCTGGACGGCTGCGGCTGCGCCACCGGCAACAGCGGCCTCAGCTTCGTCGACCCGGAGGCCCTCAAGGAACACGTCACCGCCCTCGACGCGCTCGACTTCCAGGTGCACTTCCACGCCCTCGGCGACCGCGCCGTCCGCGAGGCCCTGGACGCGGTCGAGGCCGCCGTCACCGCCAACGGCCGCCGCGGCAACCGCCACCACCTGGCCCACCTCCAGGTCGTCCACCCCGACGACCTCGCCCGGTTCGCCGCCCTCGGCGCCCTCGCCAACATCCAGCCGCTGTGGGCCGCCCACGAACCGCAGATGGACGAACTCACCATCCCCTTCCTCGGCCCCCGACGCGCCACCTGGCAGTACCCGTTCGGCAGCCTGCTGCGCACCGGCGCCACCCTCGCCGCCGGCTCCGACTGGCCGGTCTCCAGCGCCGTCCCGATCGACGGCATCCACACCGCCGTCAACCGCCGCGAACCCGGCGCCGGCCCCGACACCCCGGTCTTCCTGCCCGAACAGCGCCTCGACCTGGCCACCGCCCTCGCCGCCTACACCAGCGGCACCGCCCACCTCAACCGCCTCGACGACACCGGTGTCCTGCGCCCCGGCAACCTCGCCGACCTCGTCGTCCTCGACCGCGACCCGTTCGCCGCCCCCGCCGAGCAGATCGCCGAGACCCGCGTCCTGCGCACCTACGTCGGCGGCCGCGCCGTCCACACCGCCGAATAGAGGGCTCCACCAGGGGCTCGGGGAACGGCGAGACCCAGTCTGCGAGCGGTTCACTGCCGTAGCGCGCATCGGCTTCCGGTTCCGTCAAAGACACGCAGCAGCACGAACACTCCGATGGGCTCCGACCCCCAGCAGCACGGACTCGCCGTTCCCCGAGCCCCTGGTGTGCTTGCCCTCCCGCTGAAAACACTTCGCACACCTGTCGCACGGACGTGATAGGAATCTCGATCCGGGGACCGCCACGCGCGGCCCCCACGGGAACGCGAAGCACTTCGGAGGGGACCCAGGAATGGGACTGTTCGCACGGCTGCTCGGCCGCCGCGACGCCGGCGAGGACCACCCGGCGGCCACCGCCGCGTCGACGGCCGCGGCCGCGCCGCCGCAGGAGCGCCCCGTCGTCGACCCGGCGTTCGGTGACGCCGGGCTGGCCAAGCTGCGGGCCTTCGTCGGTGTCGGCTCCTGGCCCGGTGCCAGGGCGCTCCTCGACGGCGCCGCCGACCAGGAGGACCTGACGCTGATGGTCGAGGCCGTCGCGGACGTCAGGGGCGCCGAGGTGCTGATCGGCCGGGCCCTCGCCGCCGCCCCCGACGACCCGCTGCTGCAGCTCGTCCAGGGCGCCCGGCACGTCAGCTGGGCCTGGGAGGCCCGGACCAGGGCCGGCGCCCGGGACGTCACCGAGGAGCAGTGGAAGCTGTTCCACGAGCGGCTGGAGAGCGCCGAGGAGCACCTCTACCGGGCCGCCGAGCTCGACCCGGAGCTGCTCGGCCCCTGGTACTTCCTGCAGATCAGCGGCCGCGGCGCCTCGCTCGACCGGGAGGCCGCCCGCCACCGCTTCGAGGCCGCGCTGCGCCGCCGCCCGCACCACCTCGCCTCGCAGCGCCAGCGCCTCCAGCAGCTGTGCGAGAAGTGGCAGGGCTCGCACGAGCAGATGCACGCCTTCGCCCGCGCCGCGATGCTCGCCGCCCCCGAGGGCGGCCCGCACGGCGAGCTGGTGGCCCGCGCCCACATCGAGCACTGGCTCTCGCTGCCGCCCGAGGAGGACGCCGTGTACATGGCTCAGGAGCACGTCCGCGAGCAGCTGCACGAGGCCGCCGACCGCTCGGTGCGCCACCCCGCGCACGTCCGCGGCCGGGACTGGCCGCTCGCCCACAACGAGTTCGCGATGGCGTTCGCGCTGGCCGGCGAACTCGCCGCCGCGAACCGGCTCTTCGCCGAACTCGGCGACCTCGCCACCGAACGCCCCTGGGCCTACTGGGGCGACCCGGCCGAGGTCTACCACCGCACCCGCCTGCGCTGCGCCGGGCACTGACCCCGGCCGCGCCCGTCCGCAGCCCGCAGCGCCCCGCCGCACCCAGCCGTGCCCCCGGCACCCACAGACCGCCGCCCGCACCAGCCGAAGGACCAGCCCCGGTGACCCCGAACGAGCCCAGCGCGCAGCACACCTTCCAGGTGGACCTGCGCGGCCTGGTCGACCTGCTCTCCCACCACCTGTACTCCAGCCCCCGCGTCTACCTGCGCGAACTGCTGCAGAACGCGGTCGACGCGATCACCGCCCGGCAGGCCCTCGACCCGGCCGCGCCCGCCGGGATCACCGTCACCACCGGCGACGCCTTCTCGGTCTCCGACACCGGTGTCGGCCTGACCGAGGCCGACGTGCACACCTTCCTCGCCACCATCGGCCGCAGCTCCAAGCGGACCGCCGACGGAGACCTGGACGCCGGGCAACTCGCCGACGCCCGCACCGAGTTCATCGGCCAGTTCGGCATCGGCCTGCTGGCCTGCTTCGTGGTCGCCGACGAGATCACCGTCACCACCCGCTCCGCCCGCACCCCCGACGCGCCGGTGGTCGAGTGGCGCGGCCGCTCCGACGGCCGCTACACCATCACCACCCTGCCCGCCGACGCCCGCCCCGAGCCCGGCACCACCGTCACCCTCACCCCGCGCACCGACGCCGAGGAGTGGACCGCCCCGCGCCGCGTCCTCGAACTGGCCCGGCACTACGGCAGCCTGCTGCGCCACCGGGTCACCGTGGTCGACGGCGCCGGGCGCGCCACGCAGATCAACCAGACCCCCGCGCCCTGGGCCCGCCGTCACGACACCCCCGCCGCCCGCCGCGAGGCGCTCACCGCGCACTGCCGCGACACCTTCGACTTCACCCCGCTCGACACCATCGACCTCGACCTGCCGCTGGTCGGCCTCAGCGGCGTCGCCTACGTGCTGCCCGAGGCCGTCCCGCCGTCCCGCCGGGCCGGGCACCGGGTGCACCTCAAGGGCATGCTGCTCTCCGACCAGGCCGACGAACTGCTCCCCGAGTGGGCGTTCTTCGTGCGCTGCGTGGTCGACGCCGAACGGCTGCGCCCCACCGCCTCCCGCGAGGCGCTGTACGCGGACGAGACGCTCGCCGCCGTCCGCGACGCGCTCGGCCTGCGGATCCGCGACTGGCTGACCGACCTGTCCGCCAGCGACCCGGGCCTGCTGCACCGCTTCCTGTCCGTGCACCACCTGGCCGTCAAGTCGCTGGCCCGGCACGACGACGAACTGCTGCGGATGCTGCTGCCCTGGCTGCCGTTCGAGACCACCGACGGCAACGTCACGCTCGACGAGTTCGTCCGCGCCCACCCGGTGGTGCTGGTCACCCGCACCGTCGAGGAGTTCCGCCAGGTCGCCCCGATCGCCGGCGCGGCCGGCCTCGGCGTCATCAACGGCGGCTACACCTACGACCGGGACCTGGTGCACCGGCTGCCCGAGATCCGCACCGGCACCACCGTCGCCGACCTCGACCCGGCCACCGTCACCGCGCACCTGGACAACGTCGACCCGGCCACCGAACTCGCCGCCGCCGCGTTCCTCGCCACCGCCCGCGAAGTCCTCGGCCGCTTCGACTGCGACGTCGCGCTGCGCACCTTCCACCCCAGCAGCGCCCCCGCCCTGCTGCTCGACGACCGCGAGGCCCGGCACGAGCGCACCCGCACCCGACTCGCCGACCAGGCCGACGGGTTGTGGGCCGACATCCTCGGCTCGCTGGGCAGCTCCGCGCCGCGCGCCCAACTCGTGCTCAACCACCTCAACCCGCTGGTGCGCCGGGCCGCCGCCATCCGGCACCCCGAACTCGCCACCACCACCGTCGAGGCGCTCTACGGCCAGGCCCTGCTGCTCGCCCGCCGCCCGCTCAAGGCCAGCGAGTCCGCGCTGCTGAACCGCTCCTTCCTCGCCCTGCTCGACCACGCCATGCTCGGCCACGAGCCCGCCGCCGCCTCCGACCAGGCCGGCCCGACCACGCCGCACCAGGAGTCGTGATGCTCGACACCATCGACGCCGTCCGCGCCGCCCTGCGCGCCAACGACGAACTCCCGCACGGCCGCCCGCGCACCGTCACCGCCGAGGAACTCGTCGACGCCGCCGAGCAGTTCGACGACCCCGAGCTGCTCGCCGTCGCCCTGCTGGAGCTGACCGAGGCGTACGAGTACGACGCCGAGCAGCGCAAGCTGCCGGTCGCCTTCGCCCGGATCGCCAAGCTCCGCAAGGAGCACCCCGACGGCTTCGGCGACTGGGAGAACCACGCCACCGACTGGCGCTACAAGTGGGTCGCCAGCGCGCTGCTCAGCGTCCCCGAGGTGCCGCTGGACGCCGTCCGCCGCTGGCACGGCGAACTGCGCTCGCACTACCTTGCCCAGGGCCACGATCTCCAGCCCTACTACGCCCGGCAGTACCAGCTGGCCGCGCACACCGGCCAGGGCGTCCAGGACGTCTTCGAGCTGTGGGCGACCCGCTGGCGCTCCCGCTACAGCGACTGCCACGCCTGCGAACTGCGCGAGCAGGCCCAGCACTTCGTCCGGCTCGGCGACGACGAACGGGCCCTGGAGGTCTGGCGGCCGGTGTTCTCCGGCGAGCGCTCCTGCTCCGAGGAGCCGCACGTCAGCCGGGCCCTCGCGCTGCTGCCGCTGCTGCGCACCGGCCGGGTCGAGGAGGCCCGCTCCGCGCACCTGACCGGCTACCGCTGGGCCCGCGGCCGCTCCGCCGCCGCCAAGTCGATCGGCCTGCACCTGGAGTTCTGCGCGCTCACCCGCAACGAGCCGCGCGGCCTGGAGATCCTCGCCGAGAACCGGGACCTCTTCGACCGGCACGGCGACCCGCTGGCCCGGCTGCACTTCCTCACCGGCGCCCAACTCCTGCTCGGCCGGCTGGTCGAGGACGGCCACGGCGACGTCCCAGTGGCCGGCCCGCCCGGCGCGCACCGCGCCGCCGCCACCCTGTACGCCGAACTGCGCACCGAGGGCGACGAGTTGGCCGCCCGCTTCGACGCCCGCAACGGCACCGACGCGGTCGGCGAAGCCCGCCGGGCCCGGCTGGCCCGCACCCCGCTGGTCGCCGAACCGCTGCCGCTCGGCCTGCGCGCCGCCACCCCCGCCGAGGCCCCGAAGCCCACCCCCGCGGCCGCCCCGGCCACCCCGGGCCGACCCGCCGACCTGGCCGAACTCGTGACCAAGGCGCGCGAGTTGAGCTTCACCAACCACCCCGAGTCGATCCTGTACTGGAACCGGATCGCCGCCCTGATCGAGGACCCCGACCACCGGCACCCCGAGGACGCCGAGCAGTCCGGCCTCGGCCCGCTCGTCCAGCTGAAGGCCGAACTCGCCCTGGAGCGCGCCTTCGAGGAGCACATCCCGGACGAGCAGGCCGACGCCCTGTACGCCTCGGCCGCCGAACTGTTCGAGCAGGCCGGGTTGACCGCCCGCGCCCTCGCCTGCCGGGCCCGGCTGGCCGGCCCCAAGGAGGGCCGCCCCGGCGACCTCCGGGTGATCCGCGAACTGCGCGCCCAGCTCGAGGAGTTGGTGGAATCCGGAGCCCCGTTCGGCGGCCGCGAACTGGTCGCCGTGCTCCAGGTCCAGGCCAGCGCCGAACTGCGCGCCGTCTTCCAGAGCACCTCCGAGGAGGGCGGCCCCGACCTCCCCCGCCCGGACCCGGACCCGGAGGAGCTCGCCGAGGCCGAGGCCACCCTCGAACTGCTCCACACCGAGGCGGCCCGCCACGGCCTCCCGCACCGCCAGGCCAACGCCCGCCTGTTCGGCGCCCGGATCCGCTTCCTGGCCGAACGCCAGCAGGAGGGCGCCGACTTCGCCGAGTCCGAGCGGCTGGTCACCGAGGCCGAGCGGCTGATCGAACAGGCCGCCGCCCCCTGGCGGCTCGCCCACGTCCACAGCCAGCGCGGCGAACTCGCCTTCTGCCGGGGAGAGCTGGAAGAGGCGGTGGAGCACTTCCAGCGGTCCACCGAGGTCTCCGCCCGGTACGGCGACCGCTCCAGCGCCGCCGCCCGGGTCCACGCGGGCCTGGCCCGCGCCCACCTCTGCCTGGGCCGCCACGCCGAGGCCGCCCGGGCGCTCACCGAGGCCGCCGCCCGCTACGACCGCCTCGGCGAGGCCGGCGAGGCCGCGTCCGCCCGCATCATGCTCGGCCAGGCGCTGAGCAGCGCCGGACGCCCCGACGACGGCGTGGCCGTCCTCGAATCCGTGCTGCTGGAGCCCGCGTTCGCCGAACTCGACGTCCGCGAACAGGCCCAGGCCCGGCTCACCCTGGCGCGCGGCCTGCGCGGGGCCGGCGAACCCCGGGCCGCCGCCGAGGAGTACCTGCTGCTCGCCGACCGGGTCGCCGACTTCGAGGAGAAGCACATCCTCACCATGGTCGCCGCCGAAGCCGCCGTCGCCCTCGCCGCCGCCGAACAGTGGCCCGCCGCCGACCTCACTCGGCAGCGCGCCCTGGAGGCGCACCGGGCCGGCCCGCACCCCGACTCGGTCTTCGACATGCTGCTGCGCCAGGCCCGCCACCTCGCCGAACTGCACGACGAGGCGCACCCCGAGGCCGCCGACCAGGCGCTGGCCCGGCTGACGGAGGCCGCCGAAGTGGCGGCGACCGCCGAACGCGAGGGCCAGGACTTCGACTACGGCTGCCCCGACGGCACCCTGCACGACACCCGGGCCCGCACCCTGAGCACCCTGGGCCGGGACGAGGAGGCGCTCGCCGAGATGGAACTCGCCATCGCCGCGTTCGCCGCCCTGGGCGCCGACGCGTACCACGGGCAGGCCGAGTCGATCCGGGTCGCCGCCGTCCTGGAGGCCGGCCGCCTCGACCGCCCCGACGCCGCCCGGGCCCGCCTGGACGCCGCCATCGCGGAACTCACCGCCGCCGACGCCCCCGACGCCGCCGAACCACTGGTCGAACTCCGCTCCCACCTCGCCCGCCGCTGAAGCCGCCGGCGGGTACGCCGGCGGCCCGCAGGCTACTTCAGATGTAGCACCGAAGCCTCGAAGGCCCGGAACGCGCCCTCCTGCTTCCACTCCAGGGCCGCCTTCGGGCTGGCCGCCAGCAGCGCCGCGCACTTCGGCGCCGGGTTCTCCGACCCGATCGGCCGGCCCTGGCACTCCGGCACCGGCTTGAAGCCGTTCCGGTCCCGCCACAGGCTGCGGCCCGCCACGAAGCCGTACTCCAGCGAGTTGCGCGCCAGGTCCTTCAGGTCGGTGTAGCCCAGGTCGTACGTCCGCGCCGCCCGCACGTACTCGTGGGTGATGTCGATCCGCTCCACGCCCGGGTCGTCGGTGGCCAGCGCGGTCGGCACCCCGTACTTGCGGTACAGCGGGAACGGGTGCTGCGCGCCCTCGACCTGGAGGATCTGCGCGTTCGAGGTCAGCGGCACCTCCACCAGCACCTTGCGCTCGGCCAGGGTGCGCAGCAGGTCCGCCGAGTCGTCCTCGTGGGTGACGTCCACGCCGTGCCCGATCCGCTCGGCCTGGCCGGTCAGCACGGCCTGCCGGATGTGGAAGGTCAGGTCCTCCGGCTTGACCAGTCCGGGCACCAGCTCGCCCGCGTGCAGGCTGACGTGGGCCTTCGGGTAGAGCGGGCGCAGGTACTGGAGCATCTGCATCTGCAACTGGTAGTTGTCCAGCGATGCCTGGTAGTCCTCCGGCTGGACGAGGTTCACCGCGACGAACCGCTCGTCCTGGGAGGCGAGTTCCAGGCCGATCAGCAGCTGGGCGAAGACCCGCGCCGGAGTGGACGCCCGGGACGCCTGGGACTGGATCCGCACCGTCACCGAACAGCCCGGCCGGGCCTGCGCGGTGCCGCAGTGCTCGGTGTCCTGGTACTCGGCCATCGCGGCGTCCAGGTCGGCGCGGGCCGAGTCCACCAGGGCCTGCATCTGGCCGCCGGCCAGCAGCTTCTGCCGCAGCGCCGCGAAGTCCGGGTCGAAGCCGACCTTGGCGGCCAGCGCCGCGACCCCGCCGGAGGCCGGCGTCAGCATGGTCTCCAGGTAGCTCTGGTGCTGCGCCGCCATGGTGTCGGTCACCTCGGCGAGCATCGTGCCCGGGTGGCGCCAGCTGGCCTCGCCGAACTTGCCGAAGGTGGCGAAGAAGTGGTCGTGGCCGGACTCCGCGCCCGGCGTGAAGTCCTGCATCGACCAGGCCCGGATCACCTGGGTGCGGAACTCGCCCTCAGCCAGCGCGTCCGCGGCGGGCCGCGCGGTGCCCTGGCACGGGCCGGTCGCCGAGGTGAAGGTCACCGAGTCGATGCATAGGCTGTCCTGCGCGGCCAGCTTGATCAGCAACTCGGTGGTGACCGCGCCGGAGAGGTGGTTGTGCAGGTCACCGCCCTTGGGCATCGCCCGCAGGAAGGCGTCCAGGCGCGCCGGGTCCTGCCGGATCCCGTCCAGCAGGCCGTTCACGGCCGCCTCGGTGGGGCGGGAGCCGGCCCGGTCGGCGGCGGCTTGGGCAGCGGGGGCGAGCGGCAGCAGCAGGGCCGCGCAGGCGACGAGAGCTGCCGAGGAAGTACGGCGTAGCGACATCATGATCGCCATGCTGACGGACCGTCAGCCTCCGTACCCCGCAACGCCGTTCATGTCGTGCGCACACCATCCGAAAGAGTGCCGCCGACCGGCGACACCCCCGACGGACGTTCGAATCCCGCTGCCCGAGGACGGCGCTACTTGCGCTTGGCCTTCCCGGCTGCCCGCTCGGCCTTCACCTTCGCCGCCTTCTCCGCCGCCGCCTGCACCCGCTGCGCCTCCTTGCGCACGTCCGCCTGGAGGGCGCGCTCGCGGCGCAGCCACTCCGGGTCCTCCTCGCGCAGCGCGTCGATCTGCTCGGTGGTCAGCGCCTCGGTGATCCCGGCGCGGTTCAGGCCGGTCACCGAGATGCCGAGCCGCGAGGCCACCACCTGGCGCGGATGCGGACCGTTGCGGCGCAGGTCGGCCAGCCACTGCGGCGGCTCGGCCTGCATCGCGTTGAGCTCGTCGCGGGAGACGACGCCCGCCTGGAACTCGGCGGGGGTCGCCGCCAGGTAGATCCCCAGCTTCTTGGCCGCGGTCGCGGGCTTCATGGTCTGGGAGGTCTTGGGCTTGGGCGTAGTCATGCGACAAGGGTATAGGGAACGCGCCCCTGCCCAGCTCACGGCCGTCCCGCCGCCCCATCGCCCCGGCCACCGCCCCGCTGCCCCGCCCACTGCCCCGGCCGCCGCGCGCCCGCCCGGCTCACGGCCGTCCCACCGCCCGCGCGCCCGCTAGCCTGGAGCCCGTGACCGAGAACGAGCAGTCCCCCGCCCCCTTCCGCCTGGTGTACGTGCCCGGGGTGACGCCCACCAAGTGGCTGCGGGTGTGGGAGGAGCGGCTGCCGGACGTCCCGGTCGAGCTGCTGCAGTCGGCGCCCGACGACGGCCGCGCCCTGCTGCTGTCCGGCGGCGCGGACGCCGGACTGGTCCGGCTGCCGGTGGACCGGACGGTGCTCAGCGCGATCCCGCTGTACACCGAGACCACCGTCGTGGTGTTCCCCAAGGACCACTGGCTGGCCGCCGCCGAGGAGGTCACCGTCGCGGACCTCGCCGAGGAGGTCGTCTTCCACCCGCAGGACGACACCCTGGAGTGGCCCGAGCTCCCCGGCCGCCCCGCCTTCGAGCGGCCCGCCACCACCGCCGACGCGATCGAACTGGTCGCCGCCAACGTCGGCGTGCTGGCCGTCCCGCAGTCGCTGGCCCGGCTGCACCACCGCCGCGACCTCACCTACCGCACCCTGGTCGACGTCCCGCAGTCGCAGGTCGCCCTGGCCTGGCCGGAGGAGGCCACCACCGACCTGGTCGAGGAGTTCATCGGCATCGTCCGCGGCCGCACCGCCAACAGCTCCCGCGGCCGCACCGCCGCCGCCGAGGAGCAGCGCCGCCCGTCCACCACGAAGAAGTCCAAGGCCCAGCCCCAGCACCGCACCGCCCAGGCCGGCGGCAAGCCCAGGCCCAAGCCGGGCTCGCGCACCGGCGGCGCCCGCACCGCCCAGCCCAAGCGCGGCGGCAGCGGCGGCGGCCGCAAGAAGTAACCGTCCGCCCGCGGGGTCGGGGGCCCGAAATGGCGGAAACGGCCGCCGGGGCCGGATGCTCTGCGTACGCTGGGCCGGAACTCCGCACCGCCGCCGGGCCCACCGCGCCGGTGCGGGTTCCGACCGGGCGGTGGTGGGCGGGGGAAGCCGCGCCGCGTCCGGTCCGTCGAATTCGTCCGAGGGGCGGTCCGGGCTGCCGGGCCGCAGGGCACACAGCCCGGTGGGGAAGGCGCGGCGTGGAGCCGGTAGTGCGGGTGGCGGGGCTGGTGCAGGGGTACCGGCGCCGGACGGTGATCGACGGGCTGGACCTGGCGGTCGGGGAGGGCGTGCTGGGCCTGCTCGGGCCGAACGGCGCGGGCAAGAGCACCCTGCTGCGGACGCTGGCGACGGTCGCCCCGCCGGTCGGCGGCGTGCTGGAGGTGTGCGGGGAGCGGGTCGACTCGGAGCGGACGGCGCGGGCCGCGCGGCGGCGGATCGGCTTCCTGCCGCAGGACTTCGGGTACCACCCCGGCTACACCGTCGAGGAGTTCGTCCGCTACTGCGGCTGGCTGCGCGAGGTGCCCGACGGGCAGGCGGCCGAAGCCGCCCGGAAGGCCGTCGAGGCGGTCGGGCTCGCCGACCGGGCCGGGACGCGGATGAAGTCGCTGTCCGGCGGCATGCTGCGGCGGGCCGGGATCGCCGCCGCGCTGGTCGGCGGACCGCGCCTGGTGCTGCTGGACGAGCCCACGGTCGGCCTGGACCCGGCGCAGCGGCTGGAGTTCCGCGCGCTGCTCCGCTCGCTGCGCGGCACGGCGCTGGTGCTGAGCACCCACCTGGTGGAGGACGTCGCCGCGGTGTGCGACCAGGTCGTGGTGATGAACGGGGGCCGGATCGTCTTCCGGGGCACCGCCGAGGAGTTGGCCGGCCTGGCCCGGGACGGCGACCCGGGCGACACCCCGCTGGAGCGCGGCTACATGCGCGCCCTCGACGGGCGGCCGGTGGTGCGGCGGTGACCTGGGCCTATCGGACGGAGCTGCGGCGCTCGCCGCTGCGCTGGGTCTTCCCGGTGCTGGTGGCGGTGGTGCTGCTGGTGCTGTTCGGACGCAGCCGGTCCTGGATCGGGGTGTGGTCGCAGGCGAGCGCGGCGGCGCAGATCCCGGCGTTCTTCCTCGGCTCGGCGATGGCGGGCGCGGCGTCCTGGGCGGCGGCCGCCCGGCGGCGCAGCGGGGTGCCGACCGGGTTCGCGGCGGCCCGGCCGTCCTGGCGGATCGAGGCCGCGCAGTTCGCGGCGACGCTGACGTACGGCCTGGCGGCCTACGGCATCGGCGTGTTGACGGCCGCCGCGGTGACCGCGCCGAGGGGCGGCCCCGCCTTCCAGTGGCCCGGGTACGTGCTGCTCGGTGCGCTGCTGATCACCGGCTGCACGGCCCTGGGGCACCTGGTGGGGCGCGCGACACGCTCGCTGCTCGCGGTGCCGGTGGTGTGCACGCTGGGCTGCCTGGCGTTCCTCGGCCTGTACGGGTTCGTCCCGCAGGGCACCGAGCCGGGCATCGGCCTCGCCGTGCTGTCCGGGTACCCGAGCCGGACGGTCGCCGCCTGGCCGCTGCTGGCTCGGGCCGCCGCCGTGCTGGCGCTGGCCGGGCTCGCGGTGGCCACCGGGCGGCGGGTGCGGACCGACGGGCACGGCCCGGAGTGGCGCGGCCGCCGGTTCGGCACGGCCGGCGGCGTGCTGGCGCTCACCGGGGCGGTGGCGCTGTGGGCGTCGGCCGGCCCGCTGCTCGTGCAGCGCCCCGCCCCGGCCCACCCGCTGTGCACCACGGGTGCGCCGACGATCTGCGTGTGGCCGGAGAGCCGGCAGTACCTGCCCGCCCTGCAGGCGATGGCGGGGAGGGCGGCGGCACTGCCCGCGGGGCGGTTCCAGGTGCCCGACCGCTTCCTGGAGGAGGGCCTGAACGGGGAGCCGCTCGACCACGGGAACGGGTTCTACCTCCGGGAGGGCGAGACCTGGGAGGTGGCGACGAGCATCGCGTTCCAGACCGTCGACGCGACGATCCCGCAGTCCTGCCGGGGCACGGGCGAGGCACCGTGGGAGCTGATCGCCTGGCTGACCGCCCGGCTCGCGGGCGGCGGCCGCCCGGCGAGCGTCCACGGCGGCCCGTCCGGCGTCGACCAGGAGGCGATCGGCCGCCTGGTCGCCCAGCCCGAGGACGTCCAACTCGCCTGGCTCGACCAGCACTTGCCGCGCGAGGGTCACTGTGGCTGAACCGCCGGCGACCTATCCGGCGCTGTACGCGCGCCCGCGCCTGCTCGGCCGCGCCGCGGCCGCGGCGCTGGCCCTGACCGGAGTCCAACTGTGGTTCGGCTCGGTCGCGGTCGTGCTCCCCGGCGGCTTCGGCGGCGACAGCACGCTGCAACTGCGCATGCTGCTGGCCGTGGCCTGGGCCGCCCTGGCGGCGGGCTCGCTGCACAGCGGCATGCACGGCTGGGAGGCGGCGGCCGGCCCCCGGCTCCGGCAGGCCGAGCGCACCCACCTGCTCACCGCCGGGGCGGCCGCCCTCGCCCTGGCCTGCGGCGCGGAACTCCTGATCTCCGGCCCGGCGAGCGCGGCCGCGCTGGGCCGGGCCCTGCTGATCTGGTGGGGCCTCGCGGTCCTCTCCGGCCGGCTCTGGGGCCGCCCGCAGGTCTGGATCCTGCCGGCGGCGACGCTCTTCCCGCTCGGCTACCTCGGCTGGGACGCGTCCGGCACGGTCCGCTGGTGGAACTGGCCCTGGCAGGACTGGCACAGCACCCCCAGCTGGCTGCTGGCCGCCGCCTCCCTCACCCTCGGCGCGGCCGCCTGGCACCTGACCCCGTGGCGCCTGCGCGAACTGCGGGGGCGGCTCCTCCGGTCGACCCGCCCGGGGAACCCGTAGGGGCCGGGCACCGACCGCCGCCGCGCCCTCCGGAAGAACCCCTAGGCCGCTGAGCTGACGTCAACTTCCTTCTGACATACCTAGATTCACCACATGACCGGAATCCGCAACGCCGCCGCAGCGGCCGCCCTGCTGCTTGCCCTGCCGCTGTCCGTCGCCGCCGCCCCGCCCGCGACGGCAGCCCCGGCCCCCGCGACCACGACCGTCGGCGCCCCCGCCACCGCACCGACCGCCGTCCGGACCGAACTTCCGCGCCCCACCGGGCCGTACGCGGTCGGGCAGGAGGTGCTGGAACTCGTCGACCAGGACCGCCCCGACCCGTGGGTGCCCTCGGCGGGCCCGCGCCGGCTGATGGTGTCGGTGTACTACCCGGCCAGGGCGGGCACCGGCAGCCCGACCCCGTACATGACCCCGGGCGCGGCCCGGATGCTGCTGGACGCCAAACTGCCGGGCAACACCATCCTCACCGAGGCGCTCACCGGGACCCGGACCTGGGCCGCCTCCGGGGCCCGCCCCGCGCCCGGCCGCTACCCGCTGGTGCTCCTCTCGCCCGGGTTCACCATGCCGCGCACCTCGCTGACCGGCCTCGCCGAGGAGTTGACCAGCCACGGCTACGTGGTGGCGCTGATCGACCACACCTACGAGAACACCGGGACGACCTTCCCCGACGGGAGCACCCTCCCGTGCGCCGAGTGCGGGCAGTTGAAGAGCCCGGAGGACTGGGCGGGCCTGGAGCGCAGCCGGGCCCGGGACGTCTCCTTCGTCCTCGACCGGCTCACCGCCCACCCCCACCCGGCCTGGCGCTACGCCCGGATGATCGACCCGTCCCGCGTCGGCATGGCCGGCCACTCCGCGGGCGGCGCGGCCGCCGTCCCGGCCCTGCTCACCGACGATCGGATCCGGGCGGGCGTCGACCTGGACGGCACCCTGGATGAGCCCGTGCCCGCCACCGGCCTCGGCGGCAAACCGTTCCTGATGATCGGCCACCCCCTGCCGGACGGCGCCGAGGACCCCAGCTGGACCGACGGCTGGACCCGCCTCGACGGCTGGAAGCGCTGGCTGACCGTCGCCGGAACCAACCACGCCTCGTTCACCGACTTCCCGGTGCTCCTCGACGGGCTCGGCCTCCCCGACGGCGGCCGGACCATCCCGTCCGCCCGCGCCCTCCAGCTCACCCGCACGTACGTCACGGCCTTCTTCGACCTGCAGCTCAAGGGCGTCCCCCAGCCGCTCCTCGACGGCCCGACTCCGCAGAACCCGGAGGTCTCCTTCCACTCCTGACCTCCCGGTCACCGAAAGCGTCCGATCGAGTCCTTTGCGTCACGAGCGCGGGTGGGGATGGCTAGGCTGACCAGGACGTGAAAACTGATGGATCAGCTGGACTCCAGGGGGTCAACTGTGACGGAAGAGAGCGGAACTGACGCGACGCACTCTCCCGCGCTCCGCTTCGGCGCGGAACTCACCAGGGCGCGACGGGCCCGGGGGTGGTCCCAGACCGAACTGGGTGCGCGGATGAGCTACTCGGGCGGGCTCATCTCGTACGTCGAGCGGGGGAAGAAGACCGTCACCCGCAACTTCGCGCTCAGCGCCGACGAGGTGTTCCAGACCGGCGGCCGGTTCCAGGAGCTTTGGCGCCGAGTGGCGAACTCGAGCTTCCTGGAGGGCTTCGACGAGTTCGCCGAGGCGGAGGCGCGGTGCGTGCGGCTCCGTGCCTTCGAGATGGACGTCGTCCTCGGCATCTTCATGACCCCGGAGTACCTGGCCGCTCTGGAGCAGGGCAACGTCCGGCGCGGCCGGATCACCCAGGAGCAGGCGGACGGCCGGGTCGAGCGCAACAGCCAGCGGCAGAAGATCCTGTACCGCATTCCGACGGCCACCGTGCACGCCGTGCTGGACGAGAGCTGCCTCCGCCGGCCGATCGGTGGGCGGGCCGTGATGGACGCCCAACTCGCCCATCTGGAGGAGCTTTCCGACCTGCCGAACGTCACGCTGCAGATCGCGCCGTTCGAGTTGGCGGAGGCGCGCCCCTTCGCGCATTCGATGGTGCTGCTGAACATGCCGAACCACGTGGTCCTGGGCTACTCCGAGTCACAGGCGCGCGGTTACGTGGAACGCGGCCGGGACACGTTGGCGGCCTGGGAGAGCGACTACGATCGACTCCAGGTCGAGTCGTTGTCCACGGCGGCAACACTCGCCAGGGTCCGCGTTCTCCGGAAGGAACTGTGATGAAGGTCGATCTGGCCGGCGCCCGTTGGGTGAAGAGCAGCTACAGCGGCAACGGCGGCAACTGCGTCGAGTGGGCACCCGGAGCGCAGGCCGGTCTCGTGCCGGTCCGCGACTCCAAGGACCCGCACGGTCCGGCCCTGGTGTTTCCCGCGTCCGGCTTCGCCGCCTTCGTCGCGGCGGTCAAGTCCGGCCGGTTCGGCGAGATCTGACGTTCGGTCGTCTTCGGGAGCCCCGCCACTCGGGTGTGCGGGGCTCCTGCGCGTCCGAGCGGAGGGCCCGCTTCGGCGCCGCCGACCCGGCCCGGCTCCGCCCTCCGGAAGGGCCAGGGGTTCGGTGGCGATACGCCAACTCCCTTGAGGGCGCGCTTCCTTCACGCCGCCGCGGGAATCCACAGCATCAAGGCCCCGATCCGGCAAGCCGGTTCCGTACTTGCTCCGGCTCCGGCACCATGGCGGGCAGGGGCGGTCGACAGCGGTGGCCGTTCCGGACGGGGGCGGGGCGGTGGGGGAGAAGCGGGACGGACAGCGGGCGGGGCTCGTCGTGCCCCGGCAGTCCCGGGTCCGGGGTGGGCTGCTGCTGGTCGCGAGTTGGTCGATGGGGGCGGCGGGGCTCTGGCTGGCCCTGTCCGCGTTCAGCCACTGGAAGGGTGCCGAGCCTGAGGTCACGTTGCCCGTCAAGGTGTTCCTGGGCGTGCACGGCCCGCTGTGGTACGCGACGGTTGCTGCCGCGGCCGTGGCCGTGGTGGCGGCGGCGGGGCTCCAGGCGGTGCACGCTGTGGTGCTGCGGCGGCGGCCGGTCGGGCCGGGGTTCGTCCGGCTGCGGTACTTCCTGCCGGTCATGGGGTTCGAACTCGTCTCCGTGCTCTGGACGGACGACGTGCTCGTGCCCTGGTGGGACCTCGTCCTGCTGCTGCCCCTCGTGGTGGTGGCCGCCCAGACCCTGCTGGCCGGTGCGCGCCGCACCGCCGTGCTCGGGCGCCAGCACCTCGCGGAGGTCGTCCGGGATCCGGCGCAGCTCCCCGCCGGTTCGTTCACGCTCTACCTGCGGTCCTTCGAGGACGACGTCCGGCGCACGGCGCTGGAGGAGAACCGGCACCCGGCCCCAGGGCCGGGCGCGGCGGTGTCGGACCTGAGCCTGTCCGTGCAGACCGAGGAGGAGCAACTCGCCCGGCTGCTGCGGCCGGTGGCGCCGATGGTCGCCGTGGGCCGGCCCGGGGAGCGGCTGCCCCTGGTCGGCGCCCGGCGGCTGTACCTGCCGATCGACGACTGGCAGGACACCGTCCTGGACCTGATGCGGCGGGCCCGGCTGGTGGTGATGGCGGTGGGGCTGGGGCCCGGGCTGCTGTGGGAGTTCGGGGAGGCGACCCGGCTGCTCCCGGCGGAACGGCTCGTCCTGCTGCTGTCCGACCGCGAGGAGTACGAGACCTTCCGGGCCCAGGCGGCGCCACCCCGGCCGGACGCGGCACCGCCCCGGCCCGCCCTGCCGCCCTACCCCGACGGCGAGCCCCCGGAGGACCTCGCCTTCACGGGAGCCGTGTACTTCGACGGCGACTGGGCCCCGCACCTCGTGCTCTTCGGCGGGGGCGGGGGCGGGGGCGGGGGCTGGAACGGATCCGGCGGTGCGGGCCGATCGGCCATGGCGAAGGGGCTCCGGCCGGTGCTCGACCGGTACCGCCCCGGCCGCCACCACTGACCCACGACGCACGACGCACGACGCACGGGGAGCCGGGGAGCCGACGGATGCCGATCATTGCCACCACCGGTCACATGGACCTCACCGCGGCGAGCCGCGAACCGGTCCGCGACGCCCTGCGCCGGGTACTGGCCGAGGAGGTCCGCGCGGGCGGCGGGCTGGTCGGGATCTCCTGCCTGGCGCCGGGGTCGGACACCCTGTTCGCCGAGGCCGTGCTCGGGGCCGGCGGGGACCTGCTCGTCGTCCTGCCGTCGCGGGACTACCGGCAGGCGCTGGTGGGCCCGGAGCACGCGCCCGACTTCGACCGCCTCGTGCGGGCGGCGTCCGAGGTGGTCGTCCTGCCCTTCGCCACCGCCGACCGGCACGCCTACGAGGCGGCGAACGCCGAACTCGTCGCGCGGGCCGACGTGTTGGTGGCGGTGTGGGACGGTACGCCCCCCACCGGCCGCGGCGGCGGTACGGCCGACGCGGTGCTCAGGGCGCGCGGCGCGGGCGTGCCGGTACGCGTCGTGTGGCCGCGGGGGGCCGCGCGGCGGGGCCGGGAATGACCCCGGGCCCCGCACGGAGGCCGGGGCAGGCCGACGGAGGCCGACGGAGATCGGGGGAGGCCGGGGGAGGCCGGGGCAGGCCGACGGAGGCCGACGGAGATCGGGGGAGGCCGGGGGAGGCCGGGGCGGGTCAGCCGAGCAGTCGGCCGGCGAACACGAACAGGTAGATGGCGGCGAAGACCCAGGGGACGCCGCGCTCGGAGAAGCCGAGTTCCGCGTAGCGGTTGCGCAGCGGGGGGACCGGATCCTGCTTCAGGTACCTCCACTCGTCGGCGAAGATCCTCACCGGGAGGCCGTTCTCCAGCCCGTTGATGACCGCGAACTTGGCGCTGTTGAGGTCCCGGTAGCTGCGCAGCTGCAGCCACCAGGTGGCTGACAGGGCGAGACCGGCCGCGCTCAGGGCGGCCGACGCCCACCACGGGGCCTGCGCCAACTCGGGGAAGCTGAGCCCCATCACGGCGATCAGGGCGGTCTGCACGGACAGGAAGAAGGCGTTGGCCGTGCCCCGGCGGGCGGAGACCCGGTCGGCCATCTCGACGGCCAGTTTGTACAGCTCCAGGACCTCCGGCGACACGGACGGCACGGACGGCACGGATGGTATGGGCGCTACCGGTGTCTCCAGTGGCCCGGACGACCCGGACGACCCGGACGGCTCGGGCGGAGCGGCCGGAGCGGGGACCGCGCTCACCGGGCACCGCCGACGAGCGGCCCGAGACCTGCGGCGTGGTCGGAGTCGTGGTCGGAGTCGTGGTTGGAGCCGTTGGACGGACGCATGGCCATGACGCCCCCAAAACAGGGAAGGGTTCGTACATCGAACGGGTCACGGCTGACGTTACGTCAGCTTTTCCGGTCCGTCGACCACGCACCCCACGGCGTTCCCGCAGTTGACGCGCTGTGGCCCGCATGATGGTCGACGGGCATCCTTGCCGTACCGACCGAGGAGAGTAGCCACGATGGTGCACGAGCGGGCCGGCCAGCCGGCGCAGCCGCAGGACCTGATCGACGTCGCCCGCCTGGTGACGGACTACTACGCGCTGCACCCGGATCCGGAGGACGTCGGACAGCGGGTCGCGTTCGGCACCTCCGGGCACCGGGGGTCGGCGCTGCGCGCCGCGTTCAACGAGGACCACATCGCGGCCACCGCGCAGGCGATCTGCGACTACCGGGCCGAGCAGGGCACCACCGGGCCGCTGTTCCTCGGCATCGACACCCACGCGCTGTCCGAGCCCGCCCGGGCCACCACCCTGGAGGTGCTGGCCGCCAACGGCGTCACCGTGCTGCTGGACACCGCCGACGGCTACACGCCGACCCCGGCCGTCTCGCACGCCATCCTCACCCACAACCGAGCCCACGACGGAGCCCGCCCCGCCGCGCTCGCGGACGGCATCGTGGTGACGCCCTCGCACAACCCGCCCGCCGACGGCGGCTTCAAGTACAACCCGCCGCACGGCGGCCCGGCCGACTCCACCGCCACCGGCTGGATCGAGCGCCGCGCCAACGCCCTGCTCGCCGCGGGCCTGGAGGGCGTCCGCCGCGTCCCGTACGGCCGGGCGCTGGCCGCCGACACCACCGGCCGCTACGACTTCCTCGGCCGGTACGTGGACGACCTGCCCGCGGTGCTCAACCTGGACGCCGTCCGGGACGCGGGCCTGCGGATCGGCGCCGACCCGCTCGGCGGCGCCTCGGTCGCCTACTGGGGCCGGATCGCCGAGACCCACCGGCTCGACCTGACCGTGGTCAACCCGCTGACCGACCCGACCTGGCGGTTCATGACGCTGGACTGGGACGGGAAGATCCGGATGGACTGCTCCTCCCCGTACGCGATGGCCTCGCTGATCGACAAGCGCGACGCCTACGCGCTGGCCACCGGCAACGACGCGGACGCCGACCGGCACGGCATCGTCACCCCCGACGGCGGGCTGATGAACCCCAACCACTACCTGGCGGTCGCCATCGACTACCTGTACCGGCACCGCGAGGGCTGGCCCGCCGCGGCGGCCGTCGGCAAGACCCTGGTGTCCTCCTCGATGATCGACCGGGTGGTGGCCGGGCTCGGCCGGGAGCTGCTCGAAGTCCCGGTCGGCTTCAAGTGGTTCGTCGACGGCCTGCTGAACGGCACGGTCGCCTTCGGCGGCGAGGAGTCCGCCGGGGCGTCGTTCCTGCGCCGCGACGGCTCGCCGTGGACGACCGACAAGGACGGCATCCTGCTGGCCCTGCTGGCCTCCGAGATCACCGCCGTCACCGGCAGCACCCCCTCCGCGCTGCACCGCGAACTCGTCGCCCGGCACGGCGACCCGGTCTACGCCCGGGTCGACGCCCCCGCCGACCGGGCCCAGAAGGCCGCCCTGGCCGCGCTCGACGCCGACCGGGTCACCGCGGACACCCTGGCGGGCGAGCCGATCACCGCCGTCCTCACCCACGCCCCGGGCAACGGCGCGGCGATCGGCGGCCTCAAGGTCACCACCGAGAGCGCCTGGTTCGCCGCCCGCCCCTCCGGCACCGAGGACGTCTACAAGATCTACGCCGAGAGCTTCCGCGGCGAGCAGCACCTCGCCCAGGTCCAGGACGAGGCCCGCGAACTGGTCACCGAGGTCCTCGCCAAGGCGTGAGCCCGCCCGGTCCGCCACACCCTCCGCCGCACCCCTCTGCCACCCCCTCCGCCGCACCCCTTCGGTCCGCTGACCGGAGGGGTGTTGCATTGTGGTGCACTCTGTTCGAAGATGTTTGATGTATCGGCTCGACACTCCTGCCCCGAGCCGCGCCACGAACCACGAGGAGTGCCGCCGTGCACAAGACGGTGACCAAGCTGGCCGACGGCCGCGAACTGGTCTACTACGACGCCGAACCCACCCCGCGCGAAGCGCTCGACGAGCGCCCGCTGGAGGCGGCCGCCAGCGTCTCCGAAGTCCGGGTCGACCCGTTCACCGGGGACGCGGTCACCATCGCCGCCCACCGCCAGTCCCGCACCTACCACCCGCCGGCCGACGAGTGCCCGCTCTGCCCGTCCCGGGAGGGCCGGCTCAGCGAGATCCCGGCCGCGGACTACCAGGTCGCGGTGTTCGAGAACCGCTTCCCCTCGCTCGCCGACTCCTCCGCCGCGCACGTCGCCCCCTGGGCCGACGGCCCGTACGCGCTCACCCCCGGCACCGGGCGCTGCGAGGTGGTCTGCTTCACCTCCGACCACGCCGCCTCCTTCGCCGACCTGGACGAGCCGCACGCCCGCCTCGTCCTGGACGCCTGGACCGACCGCACCGCCGAGCTGTACGCCCGCCCCGGCGTCCGGCAGGTCTACTGCTTCGAGAACCGCGGCGCCGAGATCGGCGTCACCCTGGGCCACCCGCACGGCCAGGTCTACGCCTTCCCGTTCACCACCCCGCGCACCGCGCTCGCCCTGGACCGCGCCGCCGCCCACCACGCCGCGACCGGCCGCAACCTGTACGACGACGTGCTGGCCGCCGAGCGCGCCACCACCGGCAAGCCGGACTCCCGGGTCGTGCTGGCCGGCGAGCACTGGACGGCCTTCGTCCCGTTCGCCGCCCGCTGGCCGTACGAGGTGCACCTCTACCCCAACCGCCGGGCCGCCGACCTCACCGGGCTGGACGAGGCCGCCCGCGAGGAGTTCCCGCGGATCTACCTCGACCTGCTGCGCCGCTTCGACCGCCTCTTCCCCGAACCGGCCCCGTACATCGCCGCCTGGCACCAGACCCCCCGGCCCGCCGCCACCGAACTCGCCCTGCACCTGGAGCTGTTCACGCTGCGCCGGACCGCCGACAAGCTCAAGTACCTGGCCGGCACCGAGTCCGGCATGGGCGCCTTCATGAACGATGTCCGCCCCGAAGCCGCCGCCCGCACCCTGCGCGAGCTCTGACCCCCGGGGCGAAAGCCCCTTCAGGGGCTCGGGGAACGGCGAGTCCGTGCTGCTGACGGTTCACCGCCGGAGCGCGCATCGGCTTCGGGTTCTGTTACTGCACGCCGGC